>JBEIPT010000181.1:0-7266 GCA_040376895.1 Lysobacteraceae bacterium
TGAAGCATTTGTCAGGGCCGCCCCGCCTCAGTGCCTGCCGCTTTTCCGTGGCGCCTCTGGCAAGATGTCGGGATGCCTTCTTCGAACCCCCTCCGTATTGTCTTTGCCGGCACGCCCGAGTTTGCGGTGCCTTGTCTGGATGCCGTGTTGGCCAGCGGCCAGAACTGTGTCGGGGTGTACACCCAACCCGATCGGCCGTCTGGCCGTGGCCGTGGTTTGGCCCAAAGCCCGGTCAAGGTGCGTGCGCTTGCGGCCGGTATTCCGGTGTTGCAACCGGAGAACTTCAAGCAGGACGCCGATCGTCAGGTCTTGCGCGAGCTCGCACCCGATCTGATGGTCGTGGTGGCGTACGGTTTGATCCTGCCGGGCAAGGTGCTGGCGATTCCACGCCATGGTTGCTGGAACGTCCATGCCTCACTGCTGCCACGCTGGCGTGGTGCCGCGCCGATCCAACGTGCGATCGAAGCCGGTGATGCCGAATCCGGCGTATGCCTGATGCAGATGGAAAAGGGTCTGGATACCGGCCCGGTAATCCTCACCAGGCGGACTTCGCTCGCCCCGGATGAAACCGGCGGCAGCCTGCATGACCGCTTGAGCACGTTGGGCGCAGACACCCTGGCCGAAGGCATTCGTCTGCTCGTATCGGGGGCGCTGCCTCCGGCAACAGTTCAGCCCAGCGAAGGTGTCACGTACGCGCATAAACTCGACAAGGCCGAAGCCGAATTGAATTTTGGTCGCGACGCTCAGGCTTTGGCTCGCCAGATCCGTGCGTTCCAGCCTTGGCCGGTCGCCGAGACGCGTGCACTCGGCGAACGCCTTCGGATCCATGCCGCCATCGCAGTGCCGGAAGGGTCGGGAGTACCGGGGCAGTTGCTTCGTGCCGACCGCAGCGGACTGCTCGTCGCCTGCAGTGAGGGCGGCTTGTTGCTGACACGGGTCCAACGTGATGGCGGCAAGGTGGTCTCCGCTGGTGATTACCTCAATGCCCGACCGGAGTTGCGCGCATGACCGATCTCCCCTTGAACCTGCGGGCCCAATTGGCGCAGGTTTTGCACGACATGCGCACCGGTCGTGGCAGCGGCCTCGAATTGTTGCCGCGACTGGACCGGCAGCTCGCCGATCCACGTGACCGTGCACTGGCCCGCGCAATGCTGTTTGCCACACTGCGCGGGATCGAACGGTACGAACGTTGGTTGTCCGAGTTGCTGGAACGCCCCATTCCGGGCAAGTTGAAGATTGTCGAAAGTGTGGTGTTGCTGGCGCTGGCGAGCCTCGACCTCGGCATCGACGCCGAACACGCCGTGGTCTCGGCCAGTGTTGATGCCGTAAGGCAACTCAAACAACCGACGATGGCCGGCCTCACGAACGCGGTGCTTCGTCGTACCCAACGCGAACTGGAGCGTCTGCGCGACCTGCCACCGGCAAGCCCCGCGGAACGCCACAATCATCCAGCGTGGTTGATCGATCTGCTCGTGCGCGACTGGGGTCCGGCGCAAGCCGACTTGATTCTGGCCGCCAACAATCTGCCGGGCCCGCTGTGCCTGCGCGTGAACCGCCAACGTACGAGCCGGGCCGACTATCTGACGCGTCTCCAGGCCGACGGCCGTTCAGCCCGGGCGCCCGAACACCTTCCCGATGCGCTGTTGTTGGATGAGTCAGTGGACGTGCATAGCCTGCCGGGGTTCGACGACGGCGACGTGTCCGTTCAGGATGGCGCCGCTCAATTGGCATTGAGCCTGCTGGCACCGGCTGCCGGTGACCGTGTCCTCGATGCCTGTGCGGCTCCAGGCGGCAAGCTGGCGCACATTGCCGAACAAGGCCTGGCCCTGAAGCGACTGTTGGCTTGTGACGTGTCGCCACCGCGCCTGAAGCGGATGCAGCAAAGCATGGATCGCCTGGGTCTCGGTGAACACATCGAATGGCGTGAGGTGGACGCATCCCTTGCGAAAGCATTTGCCGACGATGAACGATTCGAACGGATCCTGCTTGACGCGCCCTGCACCGGCACGGGCGTGATTCGGCGGCATCCCGATATCCGCCTGTTGCGCCAACCCGACCAACTGCGTGATCTCAAGCGCACTCAGGCCCGCCTGCTGGATCGGCTGTTCACTTTGCTGGCGCCTGGTGGACGGCTAGTCTATGCCACCTGTTCCGTCCTCGCCGATGAAAATGCCGGTCAGATCGCTGCCTTTCTCAAGCGCCACACCGATGCCCGGCTGCTGCCGGTCGTACCGGAATGGTTCGGGCGAGACACCGGCTTTGGTCGGCAGAACCTACCGGGCGAACACGAACTCGACGGTTTCTTCTACGCGGTGCTTACCCGCCAATGAACGCCGATCCGGCATGAACGCCGCGATTCGAATGCTGTGGGCGCCGCTGCTGCTGGCGCTGGTTGCATGCAGCGATGCGCCGGGCAGTCTGGAGATCAGTCGCGTACAACTCGACCCGGGCGGAGGTCGTGTCTTGCTCGACGTGGATCTGCGTCTTTCGCCAACCCATCTTGATGCTCTGGATCACGGTGTGCCGCTGCGCCTGGATTTCATCGTGGCGCCGCTGGCCGGCCCCGGCACGGTCGAATCCATCGTGCTGCGCTTTTCGCCGCTTACCCATCAATACGAACTCGCCAGTTCGCAGGAGACCACGCCGCGACTATTCGATTCACGCGCGCAGATGCTCGCTGCACTCGATCGAATCAGTCTCCCGGTACGCGCCGTCGGTGCCGAACACGGCTTCGTGCGCGCGCGGCTGAATCTGGATGCACTCCCGCCAGCACTGCGCATGACCGCGCGTTTTGATCGACGCTGGCAACTGGAAACCCGGACCAGCGCATGGCCACCCTGAATACACGATGGTGGCGATGGTTGCCGGTCGGCGCGCTGGTCGCGCTGCTGCTGGCAGCTTTTCTGATCACGATCGACGCTGAACGCGAGAACCGCCTGATCAACACGCGCGGCTTCCAGATGCTGCTGATCCTGATTGGCTTGGCGCTGCTTGGTTTGTTCGTTCGCGTCGGCGCCCAGTTGTGGCTTCTCTTGCAGCGATACCGGCGTGGCGAAGCCGGCGCGCGACTCGAGACGCGGCTGAGCCTGCTGTTCGCCGCACTCGCCTTGCCGCCGGCATTTCTGGTCGCGGCGTTTGCGCTGCGTTTCATCGACACCAGCATCGACAGTTGGTTCCGCGCCGATGTCGAGGCCGCGCAGGTAGCCGCACTCACACTTGGCCAACTCAGCCTGGAACGCGAAGCTGATGCGCTGGACCGGGAAACGCGAGCGCTCACCGGAGAACTGGCGCTGCTGGACCCTGATGGGATGCAGGATTATCTGGATGTTCTGGTCGACGCCGAAGAGGCGCGACCGATGCATGCTTCCGTGTATGACCTTGATGGCAACCTCGAGGCCCTGTCGTTCAACACCAGTGCGCTCGGAACCGTCAATGGACCGGCGCCGCATGAACTGGTTGAACTGGATGCCGCCGAGCGACGGATGGAGACCACGCGCCGCGAGGACGTGCGCGTGGCGCGCCTGATCGAGCGATTCACCGACGATATCGGCAACGAACACGTGATGCAGGTGCTGCTGCCGCTGGACAGCGAACTGGCCGAGGCACTGGCCACACTCGAGCGCAACGTCGTCGACTATCGCCAACTTCGTTTCCAGCGTGATGCGTTGAAGACCGGGTTCAGCCTGATCCTCGGATTGATCACGCTGATCGCGACATTTGCCGCATTGTGGTTTGCGCTGGTGTCGGCTGGCCGTGTGGTCGCCCCGATCGTGCGCCTGACGGCTGCGACGCGCGAAATCGCTGCTGGCCGCCAGAGTCTGGTGCCGGTCACCGGTCGGGACGAAATCGCATTCCTCAGCTCGTCGTTCAACCGCATGAGCGGTGACCTCGCCGATGCCAAGGCCCGGCAGGAACAGGGTCGACAACAGATCGAACGCGAACGGCAGCTGCTCGAAGCGGTTCTGGAACGTTTGAGTGCCGGCGTGATGGCCATCGAACAGGGCCAGATCATCATCGCGAACCAGGCCGCACAGAGTTTGCTTGCCGGTCATGCGCAGGAGTTCCGGGGCCTGACGCTGAGTGATGCGTCGTTGCAGGAGTCGCCGGCAGCAAGGTTCTTCGCGCGGGTGTCGGCGCGTGATCGTGACCGCACTTTCGAGTGGCGCGAGGAAATCGAGATTGGCGGTGAAGCGCCGCGAACCTTGTTGATCCGTGCGCTCCGATTGGCCGCGGAATCGGGTGAACGGCTGGTGCTGGTGTTCGACGATGCGAATGTACTGGCGCAAGCCAGTCGTGAGGCAGCCTGGGCAGAAGTCGCTCGCCGACTTGCGCATGAGATCAAGAACCCGCTCACCCCGATCCAGTTGGCCGCCGAACGCGTCAAACATCGTCTCAGCGGCAAGTTGGCCGAACCGGATCGTGAAGTGGTCGACCGCGCGACTCAAACCATCGTTCAGCAGGTTGAAGCACTGAAGCGGATGGTCAATGATTTTGGCCAGTATGCACGGCCATCGAGGGTGAGTCGTGAACGCTTCGCGCCGGTGGATCTGCTGGATCAGGTCGCACGACTTTACGAAGCCAGTGCGCAGTGTCGGATCGAACGCGACTTCAAAGCGCAGGACGTTCAAATCGACGGCGATCGCGATCGGCTGCGGCAAGTGTTCGTGAACCTGCTGACGAATGCCATCGAAGCCGGCGCCGAGCTTGCGCCGTTGCGGATTGCGCTGTCCAGTCGACGTGAAGGTGACAGCCTGCTCGTTGAAGTGCGCGACTTCGGTCCCGGGTTGCCGGCCGACTTTGCCCAGTACGCATTCGAGCCCTATCGCAGCACGAAACCCAAAGGCTCGGGCCTGGGGCTGTCGCTGGTGAAGAAGGTACTCGAGGAACATGGCGGCAGTGTTCAGGCCGGCAACGCCGAAGGCGGTGGCGCGCGGTTCCTGCTTCGGTTTGTCTTGACCGCGTCATGAGCCTGCTGCTCCGGCATGCGTCACAGCTGGAATGGCTCGCCGGTGGCCTCGCCGAAGACTTGGCACGGCATCGGCCTGAGACCCCGTTCGGAATGCAGACCGTGCTGGTGGCCCATGCCGGCATGGCTCGCTGGTTACGAGCAGACCTGGCAAAACGATCGGCTTTCGGCATTGCCGCGGGCTGCGCATTCGAGCAGCCGGGTGCGTTCCTGCATCGACTGGGTGACCAATTGTTGGGCGAGCCGGGCGCCGCACCAGCGCATCGTCCGGAGGTCATGCAACTGGCGCTGTTTGATCTGTTGGGTCAACCGGAATTCGGCGGATCGGACACCACCCTCATGCAGCGATTCCGGAATGCCGGCAGTATCGCGCAGCGGTTGCATCGCCAAGGTATCTATCGCAGCGATTGGTTGCTCGAGTACACCCGAGGTCGCGCAGGCAGCCAGGATGCCCGACTCTGGCGCGCACTGGTGGACCGGCTCGGTTCGGGTGACCGGGCCAGTCACATGCAGCGTCTTCGCGCCTGTCTTGAGGGTGACGCTCCGGTGGTGTTGTCGCCGGTGTATGTGTTCGGTCTCGGCCATTGCCCGCCTGACTTGCTGGAGCTGCTGCGACTGATCGGACGTCACACGCCGGTGTATTGGTATTTCCTGAATCCTTGCCGGGAATACTGGCTCGATTATTTGAAGCCGCGCCAACTTACTGAAGCCGAGTTGGCCCGCAGGGCTGCCCATGCCGACGCAGGTCCGCCGCTGCTCGGAAGCTTGGGTGAACAGGGTCGCGAATTGCTTGCCGCACTCCTTGAAGCCGACGCCCACGAGGCGGAGCTGGACCACGTTCCGAATTTTCCGGAAGGCCGGCTGGGTTTGTTGCAGCGAGCCATCTTCGAGAACGAAATGGCACCTCGGTGGAGTCCGGATGCGAACGACAAGAGTCTGATGGTGCATGCCTGCGCGTCGGCGTGGGCTGAGTTGGAGGCGGTACGCGAAGCACTCGACGCCTGTGCTTCGGCCCACGGCGACCTGCGTCCCGACGAGGTGCTGATCATGGCTGTGGACCCAGGCCGATATCGCCCCTGGCTCGATGCCGTGTTCAGCCGCGAGGCACCGATCTGGCCACTGCGTGTCGCTGATCTGGACTGGTTCGAGGAAGAACCTTGGTTCCAGTTGCTCAACCTGTTGCTGACCGACATGGGTGCGCCGGTCCGGCGCAGTCTATGGATGTCGGTGCTGGCCCATCCGGAAGTCCAACGGCATTGGCGACTCGACCCGGAAGTGGTTGCCAAACTCGCCGGCGCGCTGGATCGGGTTCATGCGAGCTTCGGTATCGACGGTGCCGATCGTGGCGACGGCAATGACACCCACAGTCTTGGCGCGGGCGTCGATCGCCTCTGGCGGCGATACGCTGGTGAATCCGAGGAAATGTTCTGGGCGCTCACCGGACTTGAAGCCGAAACTCTGGCTCATGCCGAGGCCGTGTTGGCAGGTCTTTATGCCTGGTCTCGATTCAGTCGCGACAACCACGGACTGAGCACATGGTGCTCGGGCCTTCGCAACGCAGTGATCCATCTGTGCGGCCCTGGGTTGTCGGAGTTTTCGGTTGCTCGCCAGGCGCTGTGGGGCATGCTGGCCGAACTTGAAGAGCGCGCCCGGCAGGCCATGATTCAATCGCCACTTCCACCGGCCGCGTTTGCGGGTTTGTTGCGCGAACAATTGTCGTCGCCGGCACTCGATGCGCCTTCGCCCGGCGGCGGGATCCGGTTTTGCGGCCTGTTGCCGTTTCGCAGCCTCCCCTTCCGATTCATCGCCGTTCTGGGACTCGAGGCCGGCGCATTTCCGCGTCTCGAACCCGAGCCCGGTCCGGACGATCGCATGCGTCGCGAGTCACGCCGTTTGCTGGACCGCGACCGACGCTCCGAGGATCGTTATCTGTTCCTTGAGGCACTGCTGAGTGCGCGTCAGTTCCTGCACCTGAGTCATGTGGCTCGCGCTTCGGCGGATGGCAGCGAGCAAGCGCCGTCGACATTACTCGGTGAACTGATCCAGGTGATCGATGAAGCAGAGGGTGCTGCAGCGCGCGGCTTGGGGCGACATGCCACCCGCGACTGGTTGCGTATCCACCCGGCCTTGCCATTTGCGGCAGAACGTTTCGAGCGCGGTAGTTCGGCAGCAGCTTGGTTACCTGCGGCCCGGGCGCTGCATGTCGGTCCGGAAAAACCATCCCCGTGGTTCGCCGCACCGGCCGCCGATACTGCGGTGGCCCTCACCGATATTCAGGATTTCCTGCGCCATCCGGGCAA
>JBEIPT010000094.1:0-10861 GCA_040376895.1 Lysobacteraceae bacterium
AAGAAAGTGCCGACGAAGACTACGCTGACGAAGAGGCTGAGGCCGAAAGCGTCGACGAAGACTCGGAAGCGGAGTACGCGGACGAGGAGTCGTAAGAAGACTACGCTGACGAAGAGGCTG
Organism: Lysobacteraceae bacterium; assembly: GCA_040376895.1. Taxonomy (GTDB): domain Bacteria; phylum Pseudomonadota; class Gammaproteobacteria; order Xanthomonadales; family Ahniellaceae; genus Ahniella. Next base: position 121 of record JBEIPT010000094.1, read on the forward strand.
AGGCCGAAAGCGCCGACGAAGAATCGGAAGCGGAGTACGCGGATGAGGAGTCGGAAGAAGATTACGCTGAGGAAGAGGCTGACGTTGCCGAAGAGGAATATTCCGAAGACGACTCTGGCGGCGAGGAGTACAGCGACGACGGCGGCGGTGAGGAATACAGCGAGGACGACTCTGGCGGCGAGGAGTACAGCGAGGACGACTCTGGCGGCGAGGAGTACAGCGACGACGGCGGCGGCGAGGAATACAGCGAGGACGACTCTGGCGGTGAGGAGTACAGCGAGGACGACTCTGGCGGTGAGGAGTACAGCGACGACGGCGGCGGTGAGGAGTACAGCGACGACGGCGGCGGTGAAGACTACGGCGACGAACGGGTCTGATCGATCAAACTTCGGGCCGGAACCGATATCCGGCCGGCCCGAAGGGTTTTATCCACAAAACCTGCGCCAAATCCTGGCGTCAGCGTGTCCAGACTGGCCGGCAGGCTCACTTGCCGGCACCGACAACGGCCGCAGTTCGCGCCAAGTACCCGATGCCTCGAATTGCGTGCGCCACAAACCCGTCACAGCGGGAACGACCTGAGGCCCGTCACTCCTGCGGTTTGCCAACACCCAGTTCGACGCGAGCCGCGGCAACATCCAGTCGGCGCAAGTAGCGCAGCATGTTGCGCCAAACAGAGTGGTAGTTGTAGCCGCCATCACGCATCTCTTCGATCGCCGCGTCGGCGGTCCAGTTCTCTACCACCATCCGATACGCCGCGATCACGGTACCGGTTCGGTCGGCGCCATGTCGGCAGTGCAGCAGAACGGGTTGGTTCGCCGGATCAGTGAGTGCCTTGAGAGCCAGCATCACCTCGTCGTGGTCGACATCCCAGCTTTCGATCGGCGCATGGATCCGTCTGACGTCGGGCAACAGTTCGGCGCGATCAGGGCCGAAGCGCAGGCTGATCACCGAGCGAACACCGAGTTCCGCCAGTGCTTCGTGTGCACCCGCTTCGGGCTGCGCGCTGCGATAGATCGTTGCGCTGACCTGATGCAAGTTGGGCAATGGTCCACTGGGAATCGGTTTCGCCCATTCATCGGGGCGCGCCATCGCGGAAAGCGGCAGGCACAACAGAAGCCCCAACCAGATCGGCTTCATGGTGCCCAGTCCGCCGGCGCAAAACGCGACAACGCGGCGCCGACCGCCTCCGCCATCAGCTTCAGGAACATCGTGCCGATGCCGGGATGGAACCGATTCTGGTCCTTGCTGGCGATCGCGAGGAAACCGTGGCCATCGATCGGCAACAGCGCAGCAGATGCGGCGCGCGTGGCATCGGCACCAAAAAGGAACTCAAGCTTGTCGTCGTTCAGGCGGCCACAAAGGGGCTGGTCCTGAGTCAGGAACTCGGAAAACGGGGCAAGGCCGGCATCCGTGCGCGATGCGACACGCAGCCATTCCGGCGCAAAACCTTCCGGCTTGCGAAACAGTACGGCCCGCACCAGATCGGTATGGAAATCTTCCGTGAGTGTTGCCGCCACGGTCGACAGCGTGTCGGCGGGCGTCTGCGCACGCATGAGGCTCAGCGTGAAGCCGTGGACGCGCGCCACCAATTGTTCGTTGTCCTGAGCGATGCCGATCAGTTCCTGAAGCCGGCGAGTCAACGCCCGGTTCTTGTCGCGCAAGACATCCAGTTGGTAACTGGCCAGCGATGTGCTGGCGCCTTCGTGGCGAGGCAGGCGCAGCGTCAGTGCCAGATCGGGAAACTCGCTGAGAAAGTCCGGGTGGCGGCGCAGGAAGCCGGCGACATCAAGCACGTCGAGGTCACGGCGGTTGGCAAAGTCAGTCATCGTTCCAGATTCCATCAAAGACAAAACGGGTAGGGCCGGTCATCGACAGCGGTTCGCCGCGTCCGGCCCATTCAATAAGCAGCGTGCCACCGGGCAGGTTCACCGTGACTTGCGGGTCGACCAGGCCACGCGTGCGCAGGATGGCAACCGCGGCGCTGGCGCCGCTACCGCAGGCGAGTGTTTCGCCGACTCCGCGTTCGAAGACACGAAGCTTGATCGTGCCGCGATCGACGAGTTCGGCAAAGCCGACATTCACGCGATCGGGGAAACGGTTGTGCCGTTCAATCCGCGGGCCGAGTTCGGCGACCGGAGCCAGGTCGATGTTGGGGACCATCACCAGTGCGTGCGGGTTGCCCATGGACACCACGCCGACCTCGATCGACTTGCCGTCGACGCCCAGCAGGTATTGGCCGGATTCCTGGCTGGCGACAAACGGTACTTTGGCCGGATCGAATTGTGGTGTTCCGATCGCCGCGCGGATCAGTCCGCCTGGCAGTCGTTCGCAAACCATGCGGCCCGCATCTCCTTCAAGAATCAAGGTGTCACCGAGATCCGGTGATGCGCGCCACAACCATGCCGCAACACAGCGAAGGCCATTGCCGCATTGACCGGCCCGACTGCCATCCTGATTGAAGATTCGGTAGCGGGCAGACGCGCCGGAGTGGTCACGCTCGATGGTGATGACCTGGTCACAACCCACACCAAAGTGCCGGTCGGCGAGTTGTGTCGCCAATGCAGGCGACAGCGGCGTGTTCTGTTCGCGCCGATCCAGGATCACGAAATCGTTGCCAATGCCGTGCATCTTGGTGAAAGGGATTGCCATGGGATCAAGCTGCCGCTTGGGCTGCCTTCGGTGCCTCGGGTCGAACCAACTCACCCTTCTGACCGCAGCCAGCGAGCGCCGTGACGGCGACCAGCAACAGAATCAACGACGGCATCAGGCGCACAGGAAAAAAGTGGCGAAGCATGGGTACTCCGGAATCAAAGGGCAGCATAAAGACTACATCGAATCGACCAGAACGACTTCCGCTGGGCGGGATCAGGGATTTCAGCCGGGTCAACGATTGCGCACGAAAAATTCGCCGTCGACAGTGCGCTTTGGCCAATCCACGTGACGCTTCTTGGAAATGTGCACCTTGATGTCCATCTGGTCGAGTATGTAGGCCTGATTCAAGGCTTGTTCCTTGAACCGGCGATATCGACCGGAGCTTCCGCTGTGTCCGGCGTAAAGATTCGACATCAAGGTGATCGGCGAATTGCCCTGGTTCATCGTTCGCAGCTTGGCGACCCATTTTGCGGGTTCCCAATAAGGTACTTGGGTATCGAAGAGTCCGGTCGTCACCATCATCGCCGGATACTTCTGGGCGCGCACGTTGTCGTACGGCGAGTAGCGCAGCATGTATTCGTAGTCGGCCTTTTCGTGCGGATTCCCCCATTCGCCATACTCGTTCGAGGTCAGCGGCAGGTTCGAGTCGAGCATGCTGGTGACCACATCCACGAATGGTGCGTGGGCGATGATTGCCCGATAGCGGTCGGGCGCCAGGTTGGCTACCGCACCGACGAGCAGGCCACCGGCGCTGCCGCCCTGCGCCACGATCCGCGCTGGATCCGCCCAACCTTCTCTGACCAGGTGATCGGTCGCGTCGATGAAATCGGTGAACGTGTTCATCTTGGACAAGTGCCGGCCCTGCTGGTACCAGGAGCGACCCATTTCCTCGCCGCCGCGAACATGGGCGATCGCGACCAACACCCCTCGGTCCACCAGGCTCAGGCGGCTGCTGTTGAAGTATGGATCGGTGGAGGTGCCATAGGCGCCATAACCGGTGATCAGCATCGGTGACTTCGTGCGTGCCCCGACCCGCTTCCGGTACAGCAACGAAACGGGGATGCGCTGACCATCTCGCGACGGCACGAAGATCAGCTCCGAAACGTAGTTGGTCGGCCGGAACTTGCCGAGTACCGGTTCACGCTTGAGTACTTCGAGTTTGCCGCTGGCCAGTTCATATTCGTAGACCGACGTCGGCGTAGCCAACGAGGAATAGCTGAGCCGGAACTTGTCGGCGGTGAATTCCGGGTTGGCACTCGCAGTCGCCACATAACTGCTGTCCGGGAAAGTGATCATCCGCTCCCGACCATCGGCCCAGGACTTCACGCGCAACCGGCGCAGCCCGTTGTGGCGTTCCGCAACGATGACGGCATCACGCAGAACCGTCATGGACTCAAGCAGATGCGCCGGATCATGAGGCAGCCATTCCCGCCAGGTGGCGCGATCGGTCGACGTCCCGATCGGCGCACGCACCAGGCGGAAATTCTCGGCTTGCCAGTTGCTGAGCATCACCCACTCGTTGCCGTGGTCTTCAGCTTCGTACTCGTGGCCCGACTCGCGTGGGTAGACCACCTGAAAGGTCAGTGCCGGATCATCGCTTCGCGCAAACCGCCACTCGGTCGATTCGGTCGACGAACTGCCGATCATCACGAACCGATCGGATCGGCTGCGACGGACATTGAGGAAGTATCGTTTGTCCGCTTCCGTGTAGACCTGCGTATCGGAAGTGCCGCTGCCGGGACGATGCCGCATGACCCGGTTGCCGAGCATCGTGCGCGGATCCTTGGCGACATACAGCAGACTGTCGTTGCTCCAGGCGAGACTCGCATCGACATCGGTGACCGGTGTCAGCAACTCCTTGCCGCTGGCGATCTCCTTGATGTGGAGTTCGAAACGACGCTGGCCGACACGATCCTCCGTCCAGGCCAGCAGCCGATTGTCCGGGCTGACGACCATGCTGCCCAGTGCGAAGTAGCGAAGGCCGTTCGCGCGCTCGTTGAGATCGAGCAGTACTTGTTCCTTGCGTTGCTTCAGATTCGTCCGGCGCGTATGCACCGGGTACTGGCGTCCTTCGCTGAAGCAAGTCCGGTAGTAGTGGCCGTTCTTGGCGACCGGCACTCCGCAATCGTTCTCGTCGACGCGCCGACGCATCTCGAACAGCAGCTCACCCATGCTCGGGCGCAGATGATCGAGTGTCCCGCGGGCATAACGATTCTCGGCCTGGAGATGTGACATGACGTCATCACTCTGTCGGCTGTCGTCGCGCATCCAGTAGTACGGATCAACACGACTGCCGTACGGCGCGTCGATCACATGATCGGCCCGGCGCGGCGTTGGTGGCTCATGACTGAGACTTGTGTCGCGATCTTGGGCGGAGAGAGACTGACTCGCGAAGCACAGCAAGGTGAGCAGCAGGCAGGTCCGATGTTGCAGGCAGGAGATTGGGTTCATGGTTGCGATGATGCCATGTGTCCTGCGTGGTCGGCACGCACGAGGACTGCGCGACGATGCGTGATGTGCCACTCTGTTGATGCGCACGAATGAGTTCGATGTGTGTTCGAGCTGTGCGATGGAAACCACGCAATTGCATTTCTTTGAGTCGTTACGCACGAAACGTGTTGACAGTCAAGCAGACAACGATTAGTTTTGCGCCCGCGTGACAAGCATCATTAAAAATGAATTTCAACAAGACAGACACCACATCGATCGAATTCCAAGCATCGCGCGAATCAGAGGCATCGCCTTTCTCGCGAGCGGTCGTTGTTCTCTCCAGCGCGGCACGCGGCGCCAAGTTCACTTCCCCAAATTTCTCGGATACCGAGGCAGTCGGTATTCGCGTTTGAGTTTTACCGGGCAATCTGCCAACCAAGAGGAGCAACACCCATGAAAGCAGCAACGACGAAGAAAGTAGTGAAGAAAGCAACGACCGTGAAAGCGGCAGCGAAGAAGCCGGCAGCCAAGAAGGCAGCCGCGAAGAAGCCGGCAGCGAAGAAGGCTGCTGCCAAGAAGCCTGCCGCTGCCAAGAAGCCAGCTGCTGCCAAGAAGCCAGCTGCTGCCAAGAAGCCGGCGGCGAAGAAGGCTGCTGCGAAGAAGCCTGCTGCCAAGAAAGCCGCTGCAAAGAAAGCCTAAGCAAGAAAAGCTGTACGCAACAAAGCTGTAAGTCATTTAGCCAGTAGGGTCAGACCATCGCACGACGCCCGGCGTGCGATGGTCAATTTATTTGGGGCTCCGGAAATTCCTCGCGGGGCGTTCGGCCATGGACGCTTGGCCCCCGGCATTTGGCCAAGGACATTTGGCCATAACAGTGTCGTTCATCCTTCGCCAAACATTCCTTGGCACACTCCGGCTCCCAACAAGGAGTGTGTGCATGTGGATCCGCAGTTTCGCCATCGTTGTCCTGCTCTGTCTGTCCAGCGCGTCCGTCGACGCCGTTGCACCGGCAACGACCTCGGCCAGTCAGTCCATTCGCAAATTGCTCGGTACAAGCGAAGCCGAGATGCTCGATCAGGCCATTGAGCTCGGCGAAGCGGAAGTCGAGCGCGTACCGGATTCCGCGGAAGCGCACTATTGGTTGGGTGCTGCCTACGGGCGACGTGCACAAACGGCCAACATGTTTTCGGCCGCGGGTTATGCCCGCAAAGTCAAAGCGGAGTTCCTGCGAGCAGCCGAACTCGATCCGAAGCATGTCGAGGCACAACTGGGGCTCGTCCAGTTCTACTTGCAGGCACCGGGCTTCATGGGCGGCGATGTCGAAGAAGCAAAACGGGTCATCGACACACTTGCGAAGATGGATCCGGTCGCCGGTCATCGCGGTCGCGCTTCGCTGAAGTTCGCGGAAAAGGATCGGGAAGGTGCGCTGGCGGAATGGTTCGCCGCATTGAAGATCGATGCCGCAAATCCCGACGTGTTTCCGGTGGTTGTGGGTGTGCTGGCCCAGGACAAGCGTTTCGCCGAGCTCGAACCGATCGTGGCCGCAGCCATCGCGAAGGACGCTACACGACCGGTCGTGCGCTATCAGGCCGGAAAATTTGCCGCACTCAGCGGAAAGCAGTTGGAAGAAGGTCTCGCACACCTCGATGCACTCATCGCCATGCCCACCGCACCGGAAGGCGTGAGTCTTGCCGGCGCACACTGGCGGCGAGGACAGATCCTGTCGCAACTCGAACGCCACGCCGAAGCGATTGCCGCAACGAAGCAGGCGGCGACGCTTGAGCCGGGCAGCGAAGAGATCAAGAAGACGCTGGAGTCCCTGTCGAAAGCTGCGCCCTGATTCGCCGCAGAAGAACAAGCGCCGCCCTTCTCCCGCGTCTCACGGGAGAAGGTGGTCCGCAGGACCGGATGAGCGAACGTTTGGCGCGAAGTTTCGGTTCTCCGCCAGCTTGCCCATCTGCCGATTGAGCATCCGAGAAGTCAGGGCTGCTAAGCAATTCGCCAGTCGATTGCTGCCTTCCCATGTGCGAGCAACCATTCGTTTGCTCGCGAGAAGTGACCGCAACCGATGAAGCCGCGATGCGCGGATAGGGGGCTCGGATGAGGCGCCTTCAAGACCAGATGACGCTTGCCATCGACCATCTTGCCTTTTGCTTGTGCATGGCTGCCCCAGAGCATGAAGACAAGGTGCTCGCCGTCACGATTGAGCAGATCGACGATCGCATCGGTGAATCGCTCCCAGCCCTTGCCTTGATGTGAGCCGGCCAACCCGTGCTCCACCGTCAGCACCGCATTCAAAAGCAGCACACCTTGTTGCGCCCAGGCCATCAGGTGGCCGTGCGCGGGTTTGGGTAGCCCGAGATCACGCGCCAGCTCTGCATGGATGTTCCGGAGTGAGGGCGGTACGTCCGTGCCTGCCTGCACCGAGAAGCACAGTCCATGTGCCTGACCGGGGCCGTGGTATGGATCCTGGCCCAGGATCACCACTTTGACCTGTTCGAATGGCGTGGCATCGAGCGCCGAAAAAATCTGACGGCTCGGCGGATAAATGGTTTTTCCGGCCCGCTTTTCGGCGATGAGGAACGACCTGAGGCTGGCCATGTAGGCGGATTCAAACTGGTCTTGCAGCCGACTTTTCCAGCTCGGATGAAGTTGGACCCGATCGTGGTTGTGTTCCGTCATCGGGACCACCTGCGCGAAATTGCGCGGCCTTATTGCAGCTTTGCCTGTGTCGCGCGCAGGTTCTGGCCGACGCGCAGCTGGAACAGTAGTTTGGTGATCAGCAGACGTTCTTCGACCGGTTTGTGCACCAGATCATTTGCACCGACCCGCAATAGCGCGGCCTGGTTTGCGGGATTGTCGTCGGCGGTCATCACCAGAATGGGCAACTGGCCACGGGACATGCCGTACGGACCGCGGACGGTCTCCAGCAATTCCTTGCCGGTCAGGCCGCCCTTCAAATAAACGTCGGTCAGCACGATGTCGCAGCCCGGGCCCTGACCTTGGGCTTTCGCTGTATCGATCAGCGCCAGCGCATCCTCGACGCTGGTCACGTGCGTGACGGTGAGGCCGTATTTTTCAAGCATGCGTCGGGTGGCAAGCGCCACGACCTTACTGTCTTCGACATACAGCACACGCCCGGAAGCGCGTTCCTGTGTGGTCACATAACCACGGATGAATTCGCCGAGTGCCGCGAACCCCAGTGATTTGTCGAAGTAATCGGTGACATCCTCGGACAGGCCACGATTTTCCAGACGCTCGGTCACCGCACCAGATACGACGATGATCGGGATGTACGCCTGTGGCGCGTGTTCGCGCACGTATCGGGCAAGTTCGAGACCATCCATGTCGGGCAGCGACAAGGACGTGGTGATCAGGTCGACCACCCCTTCCAGGTGCGGTTTGGCCTGTTCGCCGGATTCGCAACTCATGATCACGGCATTCGGCAGCTCGGCTTTGAGCACCTGCTCGATCATTTTGCGGGCGACCTTGGAACCGTCGATCACGAGGACGCGGGGTTCATCACTGGCAATGTGGGAAGTGAGAACGGCCGTCATTCGATATCTTCGCGGGTTTGTCCAAGTTGGCCCAGGTCTATGCTCGTGCACACGAATGCACCAAGCCAGCCTAGCACGACCGCGGCAACCACCACTGCCAACAAAGTGCGCGGATCGGGTCCAAGCAGTTCGATGCGGGAAGCGAACTGCTGGCTGAACTCGACCAGTGCACGGTGCGTGGCGGCAACCAAGGCAAGCACTAGGATAGCGGCGAGTGAGGCGCCGATGAAACCCTGCAGCATGCCGCCGTACAAAAGCGGGCGGCGGATATGGGCGTCGTCGGCTCCCAGCCAGAAGCTGACGCTGATTTCGTCCCGGTCAGCGTTCACCGCAAGCCGACTCAAGTGGATGCTGATCAACAAGGCACCGGCCAGCGCCAGTCCCCAGGCAACCCAAGCTGCGGCCGCAACAAACTCTTGCACATGGCGCAACTTGCGCTTCAGTCGGGCATCACTCTGGACAAAATCGACGGCCGGGTCCTGGCGCCAAGCATCCAGCAGCGCGTCAAGCCGCGCCGGATCGGCCAAGTCCGCACTGACCACAACCGGCAAAGGATTGTCGCCAACGACCGCGTCGATGCCGCGGAAGCCCGGCAACTCGGCCAGTTCCCGAAGTCCCTCGTCCCGGCTGATGACCCGTGCTTCGAGACCGGGTTCGGCGGCTCGCCAGCGCTCGGCGAGTGCCGTAGCAGCCGCTTCGTCCTGATCCACCTTGAGAAAAACATGGGCACCATGGCTGCCGGCCAGATCACCGGCGGCGGCAGCGAGATTCCGTTCCAGCCAATGCACCAGCAAGGGCAGCAGCCACGCAAACGCGATCAGCAGCACGCCGAATGCGGCACTCAGTGGCGCCTGGCGCAATCGTCCCCAGGCCTTGCCGGCAGCATCCTTGTGCCGCTGCGTCAGGTTCTGCCAGAAACTTCCGCCGGCGCGAATACGCACCGCGCCACGATCGGCTTCGGTGTCCGTGCTCATGCCGCAGGCTCCGGTCGGAAATCGTCGATCAGTCGGCCCTTGTCGAGCACCAGCACGCGCTTCTTGACGCGCTGGATCAGGTGCAGGTCGTGGGAAGCGACGACCACGGTGGTGCCGGCCTGCATCAACGAAATGAACAACTGCATGATGTCGGTGGCGAGCTTCGGGTCGAGATTGCCGGTTGGTTCGTCGGCGATGATCAGTGCAGGGCGCGGTGCCAGTGCGCGCGCGATGCCGACACGTTGTTGCTCACCACCCGACAACATGAGCGGTGTGTCGAATGATCGGGCGCCGAGACCAACCAGATCCAGTACGGCGCGAACACGTTTGTCGATGTCGGCCTGGGTCCAGCCGGCAATCCGCAGTGGCAGGGCGACATTGTCGAAAATGCTCTGGTGATGGAGCAGCCGATAGTCCTGGAACACCATGCCGAGCGTGCGGCGGTGCTGCTGCGCGGCACTTCGGCGCAACGAACCGAGCACCTTGCCGTCGACGCGCACCTGGCCCCGGGTCGTTCCCTCGATCAACGCGATCAGCTTGATCAGGGTCGATTTGCCTGCGCCGGAATGACCGGTCACGAACACCATCTCGCCACGTTGGATGACGAAGTTGATGTCGAGCAGGCCGTTCTGGCCACCGGCATAACGTTTGTGCACTCCGTCGAATTCGATCATGGCCATCGTGCTCATTTGCCGATCAGCGTGTTCAGTTCGAAGATCGGCAACAGGATCGCCAACACGATCGCCAGCACGATGGCGCCGACCAGCAGGATCAGGATCGGCGAGAGGATGGCATTGGTCACCGCCATGGCCTGGCGCACGTCGCGGGCCAAATGATCGGCCGCGGCATCCAGCATTTCCGGCAGGCGCCCGCTCTTTTCGCCGCTGCCGACCAGGCGCAGCGCCACGGCCGGAAAAACCTTTGCTTCGGTCAGCGCGCGGGCGAGCGTTGCGCCTTCCCGGACTCGGGTCGCCGCGCGCTTCATGCCTTCGCGCAAGGGCAGCCGCTTCAATGTGGGTGCGGCCAACTTCAGCGCGTCGAGCACCGGCACGCCGCTACCGATCAGCACCGCGAGCGTGCGCGCCGCCCGGGCCGTATCCGCGGCGCGCCGCCGTCGACCGACCCACG
>JBEIPT010000461.1:0-2889 GCA_040376895.1 Lysobacteraceae bacterium
GGTACGCGGAAGTCGGCGACCTGATCAAGGTCACGATCAAGGATGCAATCCCGCGCGGCAAGGTCAAGAAGGGCGAGGTGCACGACGCTGTCGTGGTCCGCACGCGTCACCCGATCCGTCGTCCGGATGGGTCCGCGATCCGCTTCGATACCAACGCCGCCGTGCTGCTGACGAGCAAGATGGAACCCATCGGCACCCGTATCTTCGGACCCGTTACGCGCGAGCTGCGCGACCGGTTCATGAAGATCGTGTCGCTGGCGCCGGAAGTGATCTGAGGTCCAGGCAAGATGAACAGAATTCGCAAGGGCGACGAGATCGTCGTCATCACCGGCCGTGACAAGGGCCGCCGCGGCAAGGTGTCGACCGTGCAGGCCGACGGCAAGCTGGTGGTCGAAGGCATCAACGTCGTCAAGAAGCACCAGAAACCCAACCCGAACGCGGGCGTCTCCGGCGGCATCGTGGAAAAGGAGATGCCGATCCAGTCGTCCAACGTGCTGCTCTGGAATGCCAAGGCCAGCAAGGGCGACCGCGTCGGCTTCCGCTTCGAAGGCGAGGGCGACAAGAAGCGAAAGGTCCGCTACTTCAAGTCGAACAAGGAATCGGTGGACCTCTAAGGTCCCCTGACTATCGGTAAACAGACATGGCGACATTGCAAACCGAATTCCGCGAGAAAATCGCTCCCGCATTGCAGACCCAGCTGGGCTGCAACGCGATGGCGGTACCGCGGATGAAGAAGATCACGCTCAACATGGGCGTGGGCGAGGCTACCGCGGACAAGAAGGTGATCGAGCACGCGGTCGCCGACATGACCGCGATCGCCGGCCAGAAGCCCGTGGTCACCAAGACCCGCAAGTCCATCGCCACCTTCAAGGTGCGCGAGAACTACCCGGTGGGCGTGATGGTGACGCTGCGTCGTGAGCGCATGTACGAATTCCTGGAGCGCCTGATCACGGTTGCCCTGCCGCGCATCCGCGATTTCCGTGGCATCAGCGCGCGTGGCTTCGACGGCCAGGGCAACTTCAACTTCGGCATCACCGAACAGATCATCTTTCCCGAAATCGAGTACGACAAGGTCGACGCGGTTCGCGGGATGAACATCACCTTCACCACCACGGCGAAGACGGACGCCGAAGGTCGAGCACTGCTCGATGCCTTCAGCTTCCCCTTCCGCAAGTAAGGCGTACCCATGGCCAAACGCAACATGATCGAGCGCGAGAAGAAGCGCGCGGAGCTGGTCGCGAAGTCCGAGAAGAAGCGCGAGAAGCTGCGCCAGGTCCTCAAGGACCCGGATGCGTCTTACGAGGACAAGAACGCCGCCTCGGTGAGCTTGCAGAAGCTTCCGCGCGACGGGAGCTACACGCGGCAGCGCAATCGCTGTGCGATCACGGGTCGCTCGCGCGGTGTCTACCGCAAGTTTGGTCTTGCACGTCACAAGCTGCGTGAAGCGGCGATGCGCGGCGAAGTGCCGGGCCTCAAGAAAGCGAGCTGGTAACACTCATGAGCATGACCGACCCTATCGCCGATTTTCTGACCCGCATCCGCAACGGTCAGATGGCGCGAAAGAAATCCATCCGCTGCCCGTCGTCGACGGTCAAGGAAGCCATCGCCCGCGTGCTGCAGGACGAGGGCTACATCCTGGGTTTCGATGTCGCTGCCGAGGACGGCAAGCAGACGATTACCGTCGCGCTCAAGTACTTCGAGGGCAAGCCGGTGATCGAGCGTATCGATCGTGTGAGCACCCCTTCGCTGCGCGTGTACAAGGCCAAGGACGAGATCCCGACGGTTCTCGGTGGACTGGGCGTGGCGATCGTGTCGACCTCGAGCGGTGTGGTCAGTGACAAGCAGGCGCGCGCGGCCGGTCAGGGTGGCGAAGTCATCTGCGTGGTTGCCTAAGGAATCCGAGCAATGTCCCGTGTAGCGAAAATGCCGGTGAAGATTCCGGCGGGTGTCCAGATCACGGCGGATGCCGGTCGGGTCACGGTCAAGGGTGCCAAGACGTCCCTCGCGCTGACGCTGCCGTCCGGTGTCTCGATCGAGATCGGCAACGGCGAGGTCAAGCTGTCCGAGGGTTCGATCAAGACGCGGACCATGCAGTCGGGCACCGTCCGCGCGCTCCTGAATAACATGGTGACGGGAACTGGCACTCGCCTCTTTCAATACCGTCGTCGGCGAGTGGATTAATTTGTTGGTGAGGTTGCGCGCAAACTGCTGCAATACTTGCTCGGGGTTACTACCGGCTTGCAAACTGCGCAGGGCTTTTTGCAATTCCTGATCGCGCATTTGTTCCGCTTTGTTGCGATAGGCCTTTACAGTCTCTACCGCACTGAGGGCGCGCTGGTGACGTAAAAATAATTCGACACCTTCGGTAATAATTTCTTCGGCCTGATCGGCAGCGGCAACGCGGGATTTTTTGTTTTCATCAATCACCGCGTGCAAATCATCCACGGTGTAGAGATACACATCATCCAGCTCGCCCACTTGTTCTTCGATATCGCGCGGTACGGCGATATCGAGCATAAACATGGGTTTGTGTTTGCGTTTTTTCAGCGCCGATTCCACTGCGCCCTTACCGAGTAACGGCAACTGGCTCGCTGTCGATGAAATAACAATATCGGCGCGATGTAATTGTTCAGGAATATCGGCGAGCAAAATCGCCTCGCCGTTAAATTCGCGCGCAAGCCGTTGCGCACGATCAAGCGTGCGGTTAGCAACAATAATATGTTTGATGCCCTGCTCTACCAAATGGCGCGCTACCAGTTCGATAGTTTCACCTGCACCAATCAGGAGCGCAGTGTCTTGTTTAAGGTTGGAGAAGATTTGTTGCGCGAGGCTCACAGCAGCATAAGCCACTGAGACAGGGTTCTCACCAATCGCGGTTTCGGTGCGTAC
>JBEIPT010000081.1:0-11383 GCA_040376895.1 Lysobacteraceae bacterium
ATCATGATCGGCGAGATCCGGGATCGCGAAACCATGCAGGCCGCCATCAGTTATGCCGAGACCGGTCATCTGTGCCTGTCGACCCTGCACGCGAACAACGCGAATCAAACCCTGGATCGGATCGTCAACTTCTTCCCGGAGACGGCACACCATCAGTTGTTGATCGACCTTTCGCTGAATCTCCGTGCCGTCGTGTCACAACGATTGCTGCGGGGGATCAACCAGAAACGTGTGCCGGCCGTCGAGATCCTGATGGGCACTGCATTTGTTGCCGATCTGATCGCCAAGGGTGAAATCGCCGCTGTCCGGGAAGCCATGAAGCAGGGTGGGCAGCATGGCATGCAGACCTTCGACGAGTCGCTGTACCAGCTTTATGCCGGCGGACGCATCACCTACCAGGAAGCGCTGGGGCACGCCGATTCACGTACCGACCTGTCATTGCGGATTCGCTTGCAAGGGCCGCAGCCCGGGCTCGCGGTCCACGATGTGGGCAACGATGGTGAAGGCCCGATGCGGCTCGAAGGCATGACTTGATCCGCCGATCTCATCGGATGAAGCCGATGACGAACATGCTGACAATCCACGCCAGGATCATGCTGGTGCCGATACTGGCCAGGATGATGATCGCGAGTGTCGGCAGGCTGTGCGATGGCAAGCCGGTGCCGAACAGTTGTTCCGCGCGAGCCATCTGGCGACGCCACACCCAGGCCGTTCCGAGTGCGGTAAGCACGGCGTGTTCCAGGCCAACGAGGAGTGGATCGGATACCCGGCCGGTGATCGGCACCAGAATGCCGATCAGGGCGATGCCGATATAGAGCGTCAGATTTGCGCGCCGGGAATCTCCCAGGCACAACTCGTTGCTGCGGATGGTGTACATCAACGCCAATGGACCACCAAACAGCCCGCAGATCGCTGTCTGCCAGGGCCGGAACAAATCGCCCGGATCTTCGGAAGTCACTGCAGGTGGTTCGCTCAAGGCTGCCTTGGGGGCTTGATAGGGATTGTCCATGTCAGAGCACCTTCCAATAGCCGGATGCCTGGAGCAACAGAGTGATTCCGATCAGCACCGCGATCGACGCCGCAGCGCCAGCCAGGATTACAGCCAGAACCAGCCAGTTGGATTTGAACATCAGATCGGCACCGGATGGTCGACGCGGATCTTTCTGATGGAACTCGTAGGCCAGCCAACCGGCAAGCCCGCCCTGGGCGATGGAGATCGGCAGGCCATTGATGCTGTTCGGCAGAATGAGGACCAGCAGCAACCACAAACAACTGAGGATCAGTCCCGACCAAAGTGTTGCATGCGCGAGCGTGTCGCGGCGCAGGCCGAGATAGTTGCTGCGGAGCATCCAAACCGCCACGAACGGTCCGCCCAGGAACGTGGCGATACCCACTTGCCGGTACGAAAAAAGCGCGCCGATCGTGTCTGGTTCAGTGACCAGTTCTGCACGCGGGGCGGCGTATGGATTGTCGGTCACGATCGATCCGTTCGCTCCAGACGCATCGACAGGTCAATGGCACGGACATGTTTCGTCAGTGCGCCGACGGAAATGAAGTCGACTCCGAGTGCAGCGACTTCGGCGATCCGTTCGAACGTCATGCTGCCCGAAACTTCCAGTGCAACACGGCCACGGGCCCTTGCGACGGCTTCGACCAGATCCTCACGGGTGAACTCGTCGAGCATGATGCGGTCTGGCTGTTCAGCGAGTGCGGCGTCCAGTTCGGTCAGTGATTCCACCTCGATTTCGACCAGGCGAGATCCGGCCAGTTCGCGGGCTCGCCGGATGGCCGCAGCGATCGACCCGGCGGCGGCGATATGATTTTCCTTGATCAGCACGGCATCAAACAGGCCGACCCGGTGGTTGCTGGCGCCGCCGACCCGGACTGCGTATTTTTGGGCCTGCCGCAACCCCGGCAGGGTCTTCCGTGTGTCGAGGATGCGCGTACCGGTGCCGGCGACTGCCTGTGCATAGCGGCGCGCCACCGTCGCCGTCGCCATCAGGGTCTGCAGGAAATTCAGCGCACACCGTTCGCCGCTGACCAGTACCCGTACCGGGCCACGAACCTCGAGGAATACCGTATCGGCGGCCAGGTCCGCGCCCTCTGCGGCAAGCCAGCGGACTTCGACCGACGCATCGAGTTGCCGGAAGCAGGCTTCGGCCCAGGCTTGTCCACACAGCACTGCCGGTTCACGCGTCAACACCCGTGCCACCGCTGTCTCGTCGGATGGCAGCAGTTGGGCAGTCAGGTCACCGCTGCCGATGTCTTCGGCCAGTGCCCGCCGGACATCCGACTCGATCAGTTCTGCCTCCGGCAAAGCCACTGGGCTCACTTCGGGAAATCCGTGAACTGGGTGGTGCCGATCCCTTCTTCCGGCAGCAGCACCGGAATGCCGTCGTTGACGTTGTAAAGCACCTGGGCGTCGTCGCGGACCAAGGCTTCCGTCCACGGTTCCGTCACAGGTTGGCCATTGCTGCGCTGGACGCGGCCTTCTGCGATCTGGCGGTTGAGGAAGCCGAGTTGGGCCTTGCTGGCCAAACGCAAGGGCAATTTACTGACCGGGCAGGTCAGGATGGACAGGAATCTTGCATCCAACGCCATGGGGAACTCCGGTGAATTGTGCGGTTAAGATAGCGTCCCCGTCTGTCATTTTCATGGCCAAGCAATGAGTCCACAGCACAAAGCCCCGTTGGTTGGCGTGATCATGGGTTCAAGAACCGATTGGGAGACCATGAAACATGCGTGCGACACCCTGGAACGACTCGGGGTTCCTTACGAACAACGTGTTGTGTCGGCACACCGGACACCCGACCTGTTGTTCCGGTACGCCGAAGAGGCCCGCACGCGTGGATTGAAGGTCATCATTGCCGGCGCCGGAGGCGCTGCGCATTTGCCGGGGATGGTCGCCGCGAAGACGTCGCTGCCTGTCCTCGGGGTGCCGGTGCAGTCGAAGACCCTGAACGGCATTGATTCGCTGTTGTCGATCGTGCAGATGCCGGCAGGCGTTCCGGTGGGAACACTGGCGATCGGGTCCAGTGGCGCCATCAACGCGGCTCTGTTGGCGACCTCGATCCTCGGTACCGCGGAAGCGCGATTCGTGACCGCAGTCGACGAGTTCCGCCGACTGCAAACCGAGCAGGTGCTCAACCGGCCGGATCCGAGCGACTCATGATGCGCGTGGGGATTCTCGGCGGGGGGCAGTTGGCGCGGACGATGGCGTTGGCGGGTGCTCCGCTTGGCCTGCAGTTCCGGATCCTCGATGTCAGCCGGGATGCTTGCGCGGCCCAGTTTGCGCCGCAGATCGTGGCCGACTACACCGATCGTGATGCGCTCGAACGGTTCGCTGCAGAAGTGGATGTCGCTACGTTCGACTTCGAAAACGTGCCAGCGGAATCGGCGCAGTTCCTCGCCGAACGCCTGCCGGTGTTTCCGAATCCGAAAGCCCTCGCATTGGCGCAGGATCGGCTGCACGAAAAGACCTTGTTCCGGGAGCTCGGGCTTGGCACGGCCGAGTTTGCGGCTGTGGATAGCCTGGAAGAACTGCGTGCCGCTACCGCGCGCATCGGCTTTCCTTGTGTGCTGAAGACCCGCAGGCTGGGCTACGACGGCAAGGGTCAGTACCGATTGTACTCCGCGGCCGATATCGAGCCGGCGTTCGCCGAGCTCGGTCGTGCGCCCCTGATTCTGGAAGCGTTCGTGGCATTCCAGCGCGAGGTTTCGGTGGTCGCAGTGCGTTCGCGTCATGGCGAATTCCGCGCCTGGCCGCTGACGCAGAACTGGCATGCCAACGGCATCCTGTCGGCATCACTGGCGCCCGCGCCCTATGCCGAAGGCCTCACCGGCAGGACATTTGCTGCAGCCGAACGATTGGCGCATCAACTGGACTATGTGGGTGTGTTTGCACTCGAGTTGTTTGTTCTGGACAACGGCGAGTTCCTGGTCAACGAAATGGCGCCGCGTGTGCACAACTCGGGGCACTGGACCCAGCAAGGGGCCATGACCTGTCAGTTCGCGAACCACTTGCGTGCCGTCGTCGGTTTGCCGCTGGGCAGCACCGAGCTGCTGGCGCCAACCGTGATGTTGAACTGGGTCGGTGAATTGCCGGCGCGTGAAACCATCCTCGAATATCGGCGGGGTTACTTCCACGATTACGGCAAATCACCGCGGGCGGGACGCAAGGTCGGCCACGCGAACATCGTCGGCGCCAACACCGACGAACTTGTCGCCGAGCTGGAACGGCTGGCGGATCGCCTCGACCGGCACGCGCAGATCGACCCTGTACTCAAGGTTCTGCGCTGATGTTGGCCGGGACGGAGCAGGCCTGATGGCAAAACGATTGCAGAAAGCCCTGACCGAAGCGCGGATCAATCTGGATTCGAAAGCTGGAGATGCACACGGAGTGCTCGCTGCGCTCGCCGGACTGATGGCGCAGGGTGCCGCCGAGGCCAATGCGTTGACCGCAGCCTTGCTCGCGCGCGAACACACCGGTTCAACGGCGCTCGGAAACGGCGTCGCAGTGCCGCATGCACGTGTCGAGGGCATCACCGAGTTCCGTGCAGCTTTTGTGCGTACCCGCACTGCCGTAGGCTTTGCCGCACCGGACGGCCAACCCGTCGATCTGTTCTTCGGACTGATCGTGCCGGTGCATGCCAATACCGAACATCTGGAGTTGCTGGGCGAGATCGCCGAGCTCCTCTCTGATGCATCGGCAGTGAAGGCCTTGCGCGAGGCCAAGAGTCCCGCCACGATCCGATCGACCCTGCTGGAGCAACCGGCATGAATCGCCAGATCACTGCCCGTGAATTGTTCGACCAGATCAGCGATCGCCTGAAACTTCGGTGGACGGGCGGCCTGAAAGGTGAGTCGCGTGTGCTCGAAGCCGGCGAAAACCTGGCGCGGCGCCCGTCGCTCGTCGGCTACCTCAACATCATCTATCCGAACAAGGTGCAGATCGTCGGCATCGACGAGGTCAAGTATCTCGACGAACTCGATTCGCGCCAGCGTTGGGAAACCATCGCCAAGATCATCCGCAAGGCACCGACCGCCATCATCGTCACGCGTGACCAGACGGTTCCGAGCGATCTGCGTGAAGCCGCCGAAGAATCGAACACGCCGTTGTGGGTGTCGGGCAAGCGCGGCCACGAGATCCTGACCTTCGTGCAGTACCACCTGAGTCGTGCGCTCGCGAACAACACCTCGTTGCACGGCGTGTTCATGGAGGTTTATTCGATCGGCGTGCTGATCACCGGGGATGCCGGCTCCGGCAAGAGTGAGCTGGCGCTGGAGTTGATCACGCGTGGCCACCGTCTGGTCGCCGACGACGCGCCCGAGTTCACGCTGATCGCGCCCGACGTGATCGACGGCACCTGTCCGGAGATGCTTCAGGACCTGCTCGAAGTTCGCGGCCTTGGCATCCTCAATGTGCGTCAGATGTTCGGCGAAACGTCCGTGAAGAAAAACAAATACCTTCGTCTGATCGTGCACCTCGGTCGCATGGAAGACGTCCATGCCAACGATGGCATGGCGCGGATCACCGGTGTGACCAGTACGCAGACGGTGATGGACGTGGAAGTGCCGCGCATCATCATCCCGGTGGCCCCTGGCCGAAACCTGGCGGTACTGGTCGAGGCGGCAACGCGCAGCTTCATCCTGCGCAGCAAGGGAATCGATCCGGCGCAGACATTCATCGACCGGCAAGCCCACCAGATGCGCAGGCAAACGCCATGGTAGACCAGCCGCTCCGCTTCACTCCGCCACCGGCTGCGCGCGGGCCGGGTCAACCCGGGCCGAGCGATCGGCTGATCGTGCTCAGCGGCCTTTCCGGCAGCGGCAAGACGGTCGCCTTGCGGACACTTGAAGACCTCGACTACTACTGTGTCGACAACCTGCCGACGGCGTTGATGCCGGCGTTTGTGGATGCGGTACGCACCGGCCAGCCGGGGCGCTACCCGCGACTCGCAGTGGGCGTCGATGTACGCAACCGCGCCGAGGATCTGAACCGATTGCCGGAGATCCTCGCCACCATCGCCCACCGTGGACTGGCTTACGAACTGATTTTCCTGGACACGCGCGACGACGTCCTGCTGAAACGGTTCTCCGATACGCGTCGCCGTCATCCGCTGACGTCCGACGGCATTGCACTCAACGATGCCATTGCACTCGAGCGCAAGCTGCTGCGGCCGTTGTCGTCCATTGCCGATCGGGTCATCGATTCGTCCGACCTGAATGTGCACCAGTTGCGGCGTTTGATCGCCACCGAATTCGGCACCAGCGGATCGCAAATGTCTTTGCTGTTCGAGTCGTTTGCCTACAAGCGCGGAGTGCCCAGTGACGCCGACTATGTGTTCGACGCGCGGTGTCTGCCGAATCCGCATTGGGACCCGAAATTGCGACCTTTGTCGGGGCGTGATCCGGCAATTCGCGAGTATTTTGCGACGCTGCCTGAAGTCGAAAATTTCTTCGAGCAGGTGCGATCGTTCCTGAGTACCTGGCTGCCACGTTTCGAAGCCGAACAGCGCAACTACATCACCGTCTGCATTGGCTGCACGGGGGGACGGCACCGTTCGGTCTACATCGCCGAGCGACTGGCCGAGGCGTTTCGCACGCAACGGGAACACGTGATGACTTTTCACCGGGAGTTGGAATGAGCGTTGGCGTATTGGTCATGACCCATCCGCACGTCGGGCCGGGCCTGCTGTCCGCGGCCCGCGGAGTTCTGGGGCCGTTGCCGCTGAAGACCGCGGCGGTCGAAGTGGGTTTCGGTGAGGCCACCGACGCCGCGCTGATGCGTGCGAACGCGGCGATCCGCGAGCTGGAGCAAGGCGAGGGAGTTCTGGTCCTGACCGATCTCTATGGCGCCACGCCGAGCAACCTTGCCGGCAAGTTGGCGAATGTCGGATGCCGTATCCGGCGAGTGTCCGGATTGAGCCTGCCGATGTTGCTGCGTGTGATGAATTATCCCGAACAGCCGATCGATGAACTGGTCGGTACGGCAACCGCTGGTGCCCGCAACGGCGTGGTGGTGGATCATGGCTGAGCACGAGTTGATCATCCCGAACAAACTCGGTCTGCATGCCCGGGCTTCGGCCAAGCTCGTGCAGTTGGCGTCACGATTCAAGGCAGGCATCTTCATCCAGTGTCGCGGACGCGAAGTCAACGCCAAGAGCATCATGGGCCTGATGCTGCTGGCAGCGCCGAAGGGTACGGCCATCAAGCTCCGCGCGGATGGTGAGGATGCCGATGCCGCGTTGGCTGCGGTGGTCGACCTGATCGAACGCAAGTTCGACGAGGGGGAGTGACTCATGCGCGTCGAGTTCGAGGGGCAATTTGCCGCCAAGGGCCTGGCGTTGGGTCGTGCACGAGTCATTTATTCTGCCAGCTTCGACATCGAGGAAGAGGCACTCAGTCCGGCCGGTATCCCGAATGAAGTAAAGCGCTTCGACGAGGCACTCAAGGTTGCCCGTGCGGAATTGAATGCCCTGACCGTGAAAGTGTCGGGCGCATTGGCGAAAGACATGGCGGAGATCATCGAAGCACACGCGATGATTCTCGACGATCCGGAATTCACCGATGCCGTGGTGCAGTTGATCCGACGCGAGACCCTGCGTGCGCCGGTAGCGTTGCGTCGCCAGCGCGACTTGTTGGCTGCTGCGTTCGAGGCGATCGAGGATCCCTACCTGCGCGCGCGGCGTGACGACCTCGACCACGTGGTCGCACGAGTCTTTGCAGCGCTTCAGCGTGGTGGTGCGGAACCCGAGCGCAAGCTGACGGCAATCGATGAAATCCTGGTGTGCGAGACCATCGCCCCGGCTGACCTTGCGGCATTGGTCGATCAAGGACTCAAAGGTCTGGTGGCCACTGCTTCCAGTCCCTATTCGCACACGGCCATTCTCGCGCGCAGTTTCGGGATCCCGATGCTGTGCGGTGCGCGCACGGCGCTGAACTTCGTGCACGATGGCGACTGGGTGCTGCTCGATTCCGAGCACGGCATTTCGCTGATCAATCCGGACGCGATCGATCTGTCGCGGTTTCGTACGCACCAGCGAGAAGCCGAAAAGGAAGAGCGCCGACGCGCGAAGCTCAAGGTGCAGGACGCCCGCACGCGGGACGGCCAGGCGCTGCAGTTGTACGTCAATGCCGAAGACACCGAGACGATCGCGAAGGCGCGTCGCAATGGCGCCGCCGGGGTTGGACTGTTCCGGACCGAGTTCCTGTTCCTGCGTCAACGTGAGTTGCCGAACGAAGACGAACAGTTCAAGGTTTACCGGGACGCGGTGATTGCCATGGCGGGCAAGCCGGTTACCTTCCGTACGCTTGATCTGGGTGCGGACAAGGCGTTCGGTGGCCCCCTCGAGGTGGCGCGCGAGGAGAACCCCGCGCTGGGTTTGCGTGGCATCCGTCTATCGCTGCAGCGTCGCCATCTGTTCACCGCACAAGTACGCGCGATCCTGCGTGCGTCCGGATTCGGACCGATCCGCATCCTCCTCCCGATGGTGTCGGCAATCGAGGAAGTGCGCGAAGCGCGCGCGTTGATCGAAGAGGCGATGGCACAGCTGCGGCATCAACGGGTGCCGCTTGCCGAGCAAGTGCCGCTCGGCGTGATGATCGAAGTGCCGGCTGCGGCGCTGATCTCCAACGAACTGGCGCGCCACGCCGAATTTTTTGCGATCGGCAGCAACGATCTTGCGCAGTATGTGTTGGCCGCTGACCGCAACAACGCCCAGGTTTCGGAAGCGTACGACCCGATGCATCCGGCGTTCGTGCGGTTGCTGTACCTGGTGACCGACAGTGCGCGGCAGGCAAAGCGCCCACTCAGTATCTGCGGAGAAATTGCTGGCGACCCGCGTTACACCGCGTTGCTGCTCGCGTTGGGTATCACCGATTTCTCCATGCACCTGAACGCGCTGAACGATGTGCGCGAAATCGCCGCGAAGCTCAGCCGCAAACAATTGCGCGGGCGCCTTGCGCGGATCCTGCATGCTGGCGACCGCGCCGAACTGGCCGCGGCGCTCAAACAACTCTCTTGACGCGACGACTCCCCGACATGTCTTCAACGAACGACTTCAGAGCTTTCCGGATCCATCAGGACGGCACCACGCACCGTGCCGGCATCGAGTCCATGACGGTGGATCAACTGTCGGCAGGTGATGTGGTCATCCGGACGGCTTTTTCCAGCGTCAACTACAAGGATGCTCTGGCCGGTACGGGTACCGGAAAAATCCTGCGCCAGTTTCCGCTGAATGGCGGGATCGATGTGGCCGGCCACGTGGTGGCCAGCGGGGATCCGGCGTTCAAGGAAGGGGATGCCGTGCTGGTCACCGGCTCGGGTTTGTCGGAAACCCGGGATGGCGGGTATTCCGAGTACGCCAGGCTCGACGCCCGGCAGGTCATTCCGTTGCCGAGTGGGTTGAGTCTCCGCGAAGCCATGGTTCTGGGCACGGCGGGATTCACTGCAGCGCTGGCCTTGTGGCGCATGGAGGCCGCCGGCCAGACCCCGGACATGGGGCCGATCGTGGTCACCGGAGCGACTGGCGGGGTAGGGATGCTGGCGATCGACCTGTTGACGGTCGCCGGCTACGAAGCCCACGCGATCACCGGCAAAGTCGATCAGTTCGATGCACTGATCAATCTCGGTGCCCGCCAGTGTGTGGCCCGCAAAGGGCTTCATTGGGGGCAGCGGCCGCTGGAAGCGGCGACCTGGGCCGGCGCCATCGACAGTGTCGGCGGCGAGATGCTGTCTGGCCTGACCCGGGTCATCAAACCCTACGGCAATATCGCAATCTGCGGCCTGGCGGGCGGCGACGAGCTCCACACGACCGTCATGCCGTTCATCATCCGGGGGGTCTCCCTGCTCGGCGTGGCATCCTCGGGAACCGCCTATGCGATCCGTCGGCAGATCTGGGAACGCCTCGCCGGAGCCTGGAAACCGGCTCACCTGGCGAAAACATGTACACAAACGGTGACATTGGACGATTTGCCCGGAGTTTTTGCTAGGATGCTGGCAGGCGGCTCTTTCGGTCGGACACTGGTACAGTTCTGAGCAGGCAAGCCACTCAAATCCAAGTAACAGGGAAACGCTATGGGACGCATTCTGATCGTTGACGACTCTCCTTCGCAAATCGAAGGTTTGCGCCGTGTGGTTCAAAAACTTGGCCATGATGTCGTCACGGCCGAGGATGGACTGCAAGGCATTGAAGTGGCCAAGCGGGAACTGCCCGACTTGATCCTGATGGACGTGGTCATGCCGAACCTCAACGGGTTCCAGGCAACCCGACAGATTTCGAAAGATCCGAAGACCTCGCACATTCCAGTGGTGCTGGTCACCACGAAGGACCAGGAAACCGACAAGGTCTGGGGTATGCGTCAAGGCGCAAAAGCCTACGTGGTCAAACCGATCAGTGAAGCTGAGCTGACCAAGACCATCAATGAGCTGATGCCGCGCTGATCGCGTTGGTCCATCGGTCGTGAAAAAAAGCCCCGCTTCTGCGGGGCTTTTTGTTGGGGCGTTTACGGGGTCAGCGTGGGCAGCGGCGAATCCAGATACCAGCGCTCGGCCTTGTGGTCGTATCGCCAGAGCGTGGTCAGTCGCAGGTTCCGCGTGATCTGGGTGTGCCGGTTCACCAGTTCCAGTTCGGCGCGCTGTACAGCGGAATCCTCGCCGTTCCATACCACCGGTTGTTCGCGGTAGCCGATGACCCGGTACTGTTTCCAGCGCTCAAGCTCCAAGGGTTTCGGGCGCAGCGTGTCGGCTTCCGCGGGATCAAAGAATGCGAACACACGCTCGATATCTTCGCCCCAGCGGAATTCGCTGCCGAACGTGGTGAGCGTGTTTTCCAGCGCTTTTTCGTCGGTTCGCGAATTCGGGCAGCCGGCGAGCAGGGCGGCGAGCAGGGCCGGCAGCAACAATCGGGTCAGGCGCTTCATGTTCTTGCTCCATGGCGTTTGGCAACGAATTGGCCCGTGAAACGACACGCCACGCCACCACCTTCAAGTGTGGTGACTTCGGCGTGCATGGTCACGCGGGCCTTGCCCTTCTCATTGAGTTGGGCGATGAACCCGGACCAGTCCTGGCCGGGGTCGAGGTGTGCTTCCGCAATCAATTCGTCCCAGACGGGTGCCAGGTATCGGATTTCCGAATCCTGAACGAACACATCGGCCTTGATTCCGGCTTCATCCAGTTTGAGCATGGTCAGGCCCCAGCAGCTCAAGGTCATCAGGCTGACCAGACTGCCGCCGAAGGCACAGCCCTTGTCGTTGACGTTGGCAGCGAGCGGCGCGCTCAGCGCCAGCCGATTGTCGTCGAACTCAATGACGCGGAGCCCCATGGCGCGGGCCAGGGGAATGGTTTCCAGCATCAGTCTCTCGAGGGTGTAGCAGGTGTCCA
>JBEIPT010000153.1:0-8494 GCA_040376895.1 Lysobacteraceae bacterium
CCAGTTGCTCCGACACATCGGTGGCAACCTGGGCCGCGTTGGCCGGGCCGCGCAGATGCGCGAGCAATACGGCGGTCGCGCGGTCGACCACGAAGTGATGGTGGTCGATGGCGACCAGGTGCCGCTCTTGTCCATCGCCCGATTCAAATGGGGCGATAGTTACTTCAGGGCGCAGGGGAGGGCAGTCGGGCAGGAATTCGGTTTTCATGGCCAATGGGGTCGCCGGTTGTCCCGGCGACCCCGGCAGGACTCAGCGCGGACGGATGGAGCCGATGCAGGTGTACTCCTGGCAGCACACCGCGTTGGCGGCTTCCGAGCCCTGGTCGGCCGAAGCGTCCCAGCTCGAGCCGTCATCAAACGACATGACTTCCATTTCAAAGCGCGATTCCAGTTCCTGGACTTCAAACATGTTCTTGTTCACGGTGTTTCTCCATCATAACAAAGTGAAAACTGAGCTGACCTGCCCCCGTTCGGGGTAGGCGTTGACTCGGGTGTGTTGAATGCTCAGACGGTTTCGGCAAGCGTTGCCGCAACCGATCCGAATCAACGCAGGCGGACTTCACCGATACAGGTGTAGCTCTGGCAGCACGCGGCATTGGCGGCTTCCGAACCTTGGTCAGCCGAAGCGTCCCAGCTCGAACCGTCGTCAAACGACATGACTTCCATTTCAAAACGCGATTCCAGTTCCTGGATTTCGAACATTTGCTTGTTCACTTTCTCTCTCCAAATACATGGTTCTAAGGTTTGGCTCGACCGCGACCCCATTCGGGTTTCGGGTACAGCCAGCGAATTGGGGCCCGGAACGCTGCCGTGCCCCCAAGCCACGGACCGAGACGGGTCCCGAGTCGGCAAGCACCGCGGGGTCTCGTATGCATGGGCCGGCGTTGTGGGGCGCCGGTTTTCAGCAGGTCCACTGGGTTACACGGGATCTCGCCTTACAATCGATCACAATACGTCACAATCTTGACGAGACGCCCAGGTCGAACCGGTCACGCGCCTGCGCTTGCCGTGATCCGAGGTCGGCGTCATGCTCGGGGCCACCTGGGCGGACCGACTGAACTTTTGTTTCCTGAGAAGGGCGACAGATACAGGCCGGCCGATCGGTGAAGCGGATGAAACATCCGCTTTACCGGAAGAGGCGCCAACCGGGGTCAAGACAACAATCCACACATTTGGGAGGGAATACGCATGGCAATGATTCTGATAAGTCTGGGCAGCCTGATCGCGTTCGTCGGTGCTATCTGGATTCTGGTGCTGGCATTCAAGAAAAGTATCCTTTGGGGCCTGGGTTCGTTCTTCCTCGCGCCGGTGATGCTGGTCTTTGCGATCATGAACTGGAGCGACTGCAAGAAGCCGTTCCTGATCTGGTTGGGTGGTTTTGTATTGATCATCGCCGGCGTAGTCATGGGTGGGGCCGACGCTTACTCGCAGCTGCCGCCAGCCTGATCGAGGCCGGAGTTGACGCGCCCGGAATGTCCGGGATGCGTCCAGAAACCAAAGAAAAGCCCGCTATTGCGGGCTTTTTTTGTGGGGCAGAATCGATTGCCGAACCCGATGGGCTTTCAGCGCGTTGAGCCGTTCCACTTCCTTGACCTGCGGGGTCGATCTCACGTTTGGGATGCTTGAAGTTGGTGCCGTGACAACGATCGAGTGGGTACTTGCGCGCGGCCGGGTCAACCTTTCATACTGAACCACATGGTTCAGCATTCAACGGCACATTTCAACGCATCCTTCGCCGCCCTGGCCGACGCGACCCGCCGTGGCGTCCTGGACCAACTCGCGCGCGGCGACGCCTCCATCACCGATCTCGCAGCGAAGTTCGACATGACCCTCACAGGCATGAAGAAGCACGTTGGTGTGCTTGAGACGGCTGGCCTCGTCGTCACGGAAAAAGTGGGTCGTGTGCGGACCTGCCGCATTGGTCCGTGCCGGCTCGAGGAAGAAATGGCGTGGATCGCGCAGTATCGCCAAGTGTGGGACGCGCGCTTTGATGCGCTGGACGAAGTCATCGACGAGCTCAAACGACAGGAGAATGCCCGTGGTCGAACCATCAAGAAGTGAATCTCACCGCACGATGGTACAGAAGAAGTCAGAGCGCGAGGTCGTCGTCACACGGACATTCGACGCGCCCGCGCGCCTGGTTTTCGCTGCATGGTCTCAACCTGAGTTGTTCAAGAAGTGGTGGGTACCCCGATCCATGGGCATGACCCTTCGTTCGTGCGAAATGGACGTTCGCACTGGCGGCAAATACCGACTCGTGTTCGGCGACGATCCAGCGAATTCAATGGCGTTCTTCGGCAGTTACCTCGATGTGGTGCCGAGTCAGCGTATCGTCTGGACGAACGAGGAAAGTGGTGACGCGGGCTCCGTGACCACGGTGACGTTCGAAGAACGTGACGGCAAGACCTTGCTCGTCATGAGCGAGCTGTATCCAACGAAGGAAGCACTCGACGAAGCCGGCACCGGCGCACAGGAAGCGACACACGAGACGTTTGCGCAGCTTGACGCACTGCTTGTCGAGTTGACGACGGGGACGAATCAAGTCTGACTGATGCTGCAGGGCCAACAACCGCGTGTCGACTTGTGCTCTCGATGGGAGCGGTGATGGGTTGATATCAACGCAAAACCCGGCCATGTGCCGGGTTTTGGGGTCGGGGCTGACTGCGCGCCACACTTGCCTTCAATGGTCCGGACCGAATTTCCGGCTCAGCAAGCGCCACTGTGCGATCTGCACCATTTACAACGGGCACACGTGTTTCGCTGGTCCGAGCGCCAGACCCTACTTCTTCTTGCCGAACCCGAACAGTTTGCCGAGCAAACCCGGTTCATCTTTCTTCTGCTCCGGCTCGGATGAGTCGATGATTACAGCCTTGATCCGCTCGGTGATGCTGCCCGGCTTTTTCTGGCCTTCCAGGCGCTCCATTTCCTTGACCTGCTGCGCTGCGATCTTCTGCTCAACCTCTCGCTTCTGGTTCTCGTTGCTCAGGCCGCGGCGCCAGGCTTCACGCATGTCATCGGAGATGGTCTCGCGCACCACGTAGTTCTGTTGCAACGCAATGTATTTGCCGATTTGATCGAACAGGTCGTCGTTCAGGCTGGTGATCGCGACACTTTCCTTGCGTACACCGAGATTGTCGAAGTTCGCAAACTCCATGCGCAGCGTGTCCGAGTTCATGTCCGTAAAAAAGGACGCAACCATCTGTACTTTGCCCATTGGCTGGAATTGTGCCGACAGGATGTTGCCCCGATCGTCACGCTCGGCGCGTTGCATGCCTTCGAAACCACAACGGCGGAATGCTTCGGCGAGCGCTTCAACCTTGCTGGCGCCCTCGACCTTGATCATCGGGCACGACGCCATATCGATGACGCCTGTGACCGTCAGCTTGATTTCACGGGCATACATCGGCATCTGCGCCTGAATGGTCATGTCACTTTCGATCTTCACCGTGACATCGCCGTATCCGATCACCTTGAACTTTGTGCGGCGTTCGGACTTCAGGAAGTTGAGCGATTTGGAAAGGCGCGACAGGTAATCGTAGAGGCCTTCCATCGCCGGGATGGAGTTGCTCTTGAAGTATTCGCGCCTGCGCGCGAGGACCTCTTCTTTTTCCTCACGCTTCTTCTGCGCTTCTTGTTCAAGATCGTCTAGAAGACCCATCGCCGATTTCCTTTTTTCCGACCAGCATTATCGTGCCTTGATCCGGGCCAACGTCAAGAGTCGGACGCTCAAACCGTGCCATAAAGCACCCAAAAGTTTGGCAACTTGTTGCTGTGCGCCATTTCCTACGAAAGTTTGCCGATACTTTGGTACTTGCGCCCGAATTCGTGCATGGCATCATCACCAATGGACAACAGGAGCATTCATGAGCGTGGATTTGCGAGGATTGAGCGCCCGGCAATTGCGCGATTTGATTACCAATGCGCAAAAGCGCCAGTTGGAGTTGGCCGAAGAAAATGTCAAACAGGTGCGTGACCGCTGCCTGCAGTTGATCGCCGACGAAGGTCTGACGTTCGAGCAGGTATTCGGGCCGGTTCGTCCGAAAAAGGCGGCAAACCCTGCCCCGGCGAACAACAAGAAGGGCGTTTCTCCAAAGTATCGCAATCCGGCGAACCCTTTGCAGACCTGGGCTGGCCGAGGCAAGCGCCCGAAGTGGTTCAGCGACGCGTTGGCTGACGGTGTCACCGAAGCGCAGATGTACCTTGGTTGAGCGGGGTCTGGCTGGCTGTTCGTGAACAGTCGGTCAGATGCTGCGGCGTGGCGGCATCAGTACGTTGCCGAGCAGTAGCCCTGCGACCAATGAAGCGAGCAGGATGACCATCGCAAAAGCCATATCCAGGCCGAGATACACATCGCGTTCGAACACGAAGAACAAGCTGCGGAACCCGACCGATCCCGGCACCAGAAGGATGATGCCGGGAACACGCACGATGGCGCCCGGGCGGTTGCAGACGCGGGCGAACAGATTTGCCGCGCATGCCACGACCAGACCGGCAAAAAACACGCCGAATTCCTGCCCGTAGGCCTGTCCGGCATAGGTGGTGCACAGATAGCCGAGCCACGCAGAAGCCATGGCCAGTGGGATATCGCGCCGGGCCGCCTGGAACAGGATGGCAAATGAGTAGGTTCCGGCCAGCAACGCGATCCAGGTGGTGTAACCCGGCAGTCCGGGTGATGTGGTCGTCGCCAGCCCCAGGTCCAGAACTTTCGCCAGCTGCAGTCCGGCGACGGCGCCGAATGTCAGTTTCAACAGGATGGCCACTGCGCCCATGAAGCGGACACTGCCGGCCACCAGGTGTCGGGTGCTCAGTTCGACCACCGCCGTGGTCAGCATCAGGCCCGGAAGCAGCACGATCAGTGCCGCGATGACCACGGAACGAACATTGATCGCGGCCCATTGTGCGGCAACCAGCGACGCGCCGAATGTGGCGACGAAGGCCGCCACCAGTTCGAAGGAGGGAGCAAAACTCTCGATGCGGCCCGCGAGTGTGCCCAACAGGCCGATCAACAGGCCAAGCCCGGTGGCCGAAAGCACGTCGGCGACGCTGCCGCCAAGCAGTACTGAGACCGTGGTTGACGCAATGGCGAAACAGGCCACCTGCAAGGCTTCGCCGCGCGGGCTGAGTCCTGCGCGCAGGTTCTGCAGCAATTTCAAGCCCTGCGCCACGTCCAGCTGACCATGATAGACGCGTTCGGCGATGTCGTCGGTTTCGGACAGGCGGCGCAAGTTGACCTCACCTGGCTCCACGCGCAGCACCTGAGTGAACCGCGGCAGGGCGTCAGGGCCGTCGTCGGCGCTGCCGTAGGACAGAATGATCGAGGTGGGGGTCGAGAGGCTGTTGCAGTTCAGGCCCAGGCGAACCGACACTTTGTCGATCGCCGATTCGAGGCGGGGCGCGCTGGTGCCGTATTGGTGGAGTCGCCGGGCCATTTCTGAGACGAAGCGAACGCGCGCCTCGAACTCGGCAAGCGGCATGGTCATGACTTCAGGCGTCGCCCAGAGGCTTCACGAACCGCACCGAACTGCGTTCGTAGCCACATTGCGTGTAGAACGCATGGGCCTCGTGCCGATGGCCCGCCGTGGTCAACTCGATTCGAGCGACATTTTCCTTGCGTGCCCGGGACTCGGCGTGACGCAGCAGCGCCCGGCCTATTCCCAGTTTCCGGGCGCCTTCGTCGACCACAAGTGCCGTGATCCGACAGGTGTCACGGCCAAGCGGCAGGTAGAACATATAGTCGAGAGAGATCAGCCCGCGAACCGCCCCGTCGTACTCGGCCAACACCAGCACCTGGCGCGGGCTGGCGTTGATCCGCCGGATGCGTCGTTCGGCCTCGCCGAGTTCACAGGGATAACCGAGTGCTTCGATGAGGCTGCCGACGGCGGCTGCATCCGCCAGTTTGGCGTCCCGGAACCGCAGGAGATCGGCGGGTTGGCCCGTTGCCGACATCAGCCGCGGGTTCCAAACACGACGATGGTTTTGCCGGTCACCGAGATTTTGCCCTGTTCTTCCAACTGCTTCAGGACTCGGCCGGCCATTTCTCGGGAACACCCGACGATTCGGGACAGCTCCTGTCGGGATACCCGGATCTGGGTGCCGAGTGGATGCGACAGGGCGTCCGGCTCGATACACAGGTCAAGCAACGCACGCGAAATCCGGCCAGTCACGTCCATGAATGCAAGGCGGCTGACTTTGCGGCTGGTATGCAGGAGGCGGCGGGTGAGCTGGGAACCGATCGCGAAGAGGATCCGCGGGCATTCATCGCGCAGGCCGCCCTCGAACAATTGCAGCAGGCGTTCGTAGCTGATCTCCGCGAGCTCGCAGGCGCTGCGGGTCCGTACAAGCACTTCGCGCTTGCGGGTTTCGACGAACAGGCCGAGTTCACCAATGAACTCACCCTTGTTCAGGTAGGCGAGGATCAGTTCCCGGCCGTCGTCATCTTCGGCGACAACCGACAGGGAACCCTCCACGATGTAATAAATGACGTCGGCTCGGTCACCGGGCATGAAGATCCCGGTCCGGTTTGGGTACCGTCGCCGGTGGCAGACCGACAGAAACCGGGTCAGCGTGGCGTCATCGAGGGCCAAAGCCTTCGGAGTGACACTTTTTGGCATCGTTTCGATCAGCATGGCTGCTGTATCAAGGGCTGGCATCGGCTTTTTTCCCATCGAATGGCAAGACACTTATAGGACGGCTGGCGTCGGTTTTCAAACAGTTGCTGAACCGGATTCCCCCAACCCGTTCATTTTGTCCCATAATCCGCGCCCCCCAAAATCCGGGGTGGCTGATTCTGCGAGGACAATGCCGTGGTCAAACCGCTTCCCCGACTCAAGCTTCAAGGGTTCAACAACCTGACGAAGTCGCTGAGCTTCAACATCTACGACATCTGCTATGCGGTGACCCCGGAGCAGCGCGAACGCTACATCGACTACATCGATGAGGCCTACAACGCCGAGCGTCTGACCAAGATCCTGACGAACGTCTCGGATCGCATCGGCGCCAACATCCTGAACATTGCCCGTCAGGACTACGATCCGCAGGGCGCATCGGTGACGATCCTGATCTCCGAGCAGCCGGTGATCGATTCCAAGGACGCCGGCCGGGACATCCTGTCGGATGCCGTGGTCGCGCACCTGGACAAGAGTCACATCACGGTTCATACGTACCCCGAGAGCCATCCGCACAACGGCATCTCGACGTTCCGTGCCGACATCGACGTGGCAACGTGCGGGGTCATTTCGCCACTGAAGGCGCTGAACTATCTGATCGACAGCTTCGAGTCGGACATCGTGGTGATGGACTACCGCGTGCGTGGCTTCACCCGCGACGTGCGCGGCAACAAGCATTACATCGACCACAAGATCAATTCGATCCAGGATTACCTGGCGAAGAACATCCATCAGAAGTACGAGATGCTCGACGTCAACGTGTATCAGGAAAACCTGTTCCACACGAAGGCTCATCTGAAGGAGTTCGACCTCGACACGTACCTGTTCGAGACGAATGCCTCCGATCTGAGCTTCAAGGAAAGAAAGCACATCGAATCGCTGTTGAAGCGCGAGATCGAAGAGCTGTATCACGGCCGAAATCTGGTCTGATTGGGCCACGGAAGATGTGGACGGCGCCACATTCGGGGGCCGCCGCTTCTTTTTGTCAAAAACGATAGGCGCAGAACCGCATCACATCAGCCATGGCGCCCATGACGCGCCGGACCGGGCCGGGGAGCTCGATGGCGCCACGCGCCAAGGCCGCTTCGGCGTGCGCCAGTTCCTCTGTTTGCATCCGGCTCAGAATTGCCTGCGAGCGGTGGTCCGGCTTCGGTAGTCGTTGCAGGTGCGATTGCAGGTGCGCTTCGACCTGGCGTTCGGTTTCCACGACAAACCCAAGGCTGACCCGATCGCCGATCGCCGCCGCGCCGGCGCCGATGGCATAACTGCCGAGATACCAGAGCGGGTTCAGCACTGAGGGTTGGGCGTCCAGTTCGCGCAGGCGGCTCGCACACCAGGCAAGGTGGTCCTGTTCTTCGCGGGCTGCGTCGAGCAGGTGCTCGCGGGTTTCTGTGTTGCGTGCCATGTCGGCCTGGCCCTTGTAGAGCGCCTGCGCGCAGACTTCGCCAGTGTGATTGATGCGCATGAGGCCGACGACGTCGCGGCGCTCGGTGTCGGACAGGTCGGTCGTGCCGATGCCGTCTGCGGGATTGGCTCGTGAAGGTTGTGCGGGTTCGGCGAACCCGCCACCACGAGCGTCATCGATGGCGGCGAGGACAAGATCGAGCGGACTGGCGCTTCGGAACGAAGTCATGGTGATGTTTCCAGCTGGCTGGCCAGGAAGACCAGCGGATGCTGGATTGTCGCCGAAAACGATGTGTCGGATCCGAGAAAAAGTGTGCAGCCGATGTTGCTGCTGAGGACCAGGGGCTCGTGCTCCTGCTGCCAATCAACCATCCAATTGGCGCGAAACGCCGAAGCCCGGTCCGGGTTGCGCTCGAAATGGTCTC
>JBEIPT010000581.1:0-1894 GCA_040376895.1 Lysobacteraceae bacterium
CAACGTCATCTTTGAAATCAGAAACACAAGTCATGTTTGGTGAGATCGGCCTCAGCTGCGATGCCTCAATACCTGTCGCGTCGCAGCTGAAGCTGCTCCCAAAGTGCGGTCTTTTGTCAGCGATCGCGGATGACCAGCAGCCGGATCTCGGTCATGTCCTCGATCGCAAAACGGACGCCTTCGCGGCCAAGACCGGAATCCTTCACGCCGCCATAGGGCATGTTGTCGACCCGCCAACTTGGTACGTCACCGATGACGACACCGCCGACATCCAGACGGTCCCAGGCACGCATGGCCTTGTGGACGTCGTCGGTGAACAGGCCGGCTTGAAGGCCGAACTTGGAGTCGTCGACTTGATGCAAGGCGTCGTCCCAGTCCGTGAACCTGGAGATGACCACAGCCGGGCCAAAAGCTTCTTCGCAAGCCAGTGGCTGGTCTTTGGCGACGTTCTCCATGATCGTGGCTTCGAGCATGGCGCCATTGCGATTGCCACCACACAGGATCGTGCCGCCCGCCGCAGCCGCTTTGTGGATCCAGTCGTGCAGTCGTTTGGCCTCGGACTCGGAGATCATGGGGCCGATGAACGTGTCCTCGAGTTTCGGATCACCCATCTTCAGCGCTTTCGCTGCGGCCACGAACTTGGCTTTCACCAAGTCATAGATGTCGGCATGAATCAACACGCGCTGGACGTGAATGCAGCTTTGCCCGGATTGGTAAAAGCCGCCGAACACCAGGCGCTCAACGACGTGATCGATCCGGTCCAGTTGATCCTTGTCGACGACACAGGCGGCATTGCCACCGAGTTCGAGAACGACCTTTTTGCTGCCGCAACGTGCCTTCAGATCCCAACCCACGGACGGCGAACCAGTGAAGGACAAGAGTTTCAGACGAGGATCGGTGGTGAACAGATCGGCGCCACCGCGATGCGCCGGCAGAACCGAAAACGCTCCCTTCGGCAAGTCGGTTTCAGCGAGAATTTCGGCGATGATCAATGCGCCGATCGGCGTGCGCGACGCAGGCTTCATGACCCATGTGCAGCCAGCGGCGATCGCGGGGGCGATCTTGTGTGCGGCCAGGTTCAGCGGAAAGTTGAACGGCGAGATCAGCGAGCACGGGCCAATCGGTACCCGTTTCCACATGCCACGGTAGCCGCGCGCGCGCGCGGAGATTTCGAGGTTCATCACTTCGCCGCCAATCCGCACGGCTTCTTCGGCGCCACAGCGGAAGGTATCGATCAACCGCGAGGTTTCACCCCGGGAGTCCTTGATCGGCTTACCGGCCTCGATACACAGCGCCTGCGAAATTTCCTCGAAGCGCTCCTTGAAGCGGGCCACACAATGATTGAGCACTTCCTGCCGCTTGTACGGCGGAAACTCGCGCATGGCCTGCTGGGCATCAACTGCAGCCTGGATGCCGGCATCGATTGCCGCGGCATCGGCTTGTGCCACACGCGTGGCGACCTCGCCTGTGTATTTGTCGGTGACTTCCAGTTCCTCGTTGGCGTACACCGGCACATTCGCCAGGTAATAGGGATAGGCGGACTTGAGCATGGGGTGACTCGCGAAGATGGAAGGGGGTACGTCCGGATGCCGACAGCGCCGATGGAAGGCGCTGCCGGTTCACGGCCAAAACTTCAGAGCTTGGCGCTCAGTTGCTTGATTTCGTTGTTGAGGACCCGATCGTTGTCGGAGTAGTCGATGGCGAGTTCGATCAGGTCCACACCCGGGGTTTCCAGCGAGTGCTTCAGCTGGCTTCGGAACTCTTCGACCGAATTCGGACGCCAGCCGCGGGCACCGTAGGACTCGGCGTATTTCACGAAGTCTGGATTGCCCATATCCATGCCGAAGTTCGCGAAGTTCATGTTCGCCTGCTTCCACTTGATCATGCCGTAGGC
>JBEIPT010000402.1:0-3568 GCA_040376895.1 Lysobacteraceae bacterium
ATCTCGGTCAAGACACCGGGGGGTTGGGTCGGCAACGCCTTCCGCAATCGCGATGGGCTCGATTATTTCTATGCCGACGGTTTGGATCTGGCGACCGGTTACGAGCAGGTCGCGCGTGCGGTGCTGCATTGTCGCAGCACGCGTCGGCCGACGTTCCTGCACCTGCGTACCACGCGCATCATGGGCCACGCCGGCACCGACTTCGAGATCGAATACCGCGCGCTCGAAGAACTGCTCGCCGTGGAAGCGACCGATCCTCTGTTGCGATCGGCCGAGATTGCGTTGGCGTCGGGATTGATGGGCAAGGACGAGTTGCTGGGCTGGTATGAGCAACTGCGCAAACGCTGCATGGATGCAGCCAATGAAGCCGACACGCGTCCGAAGCTGACCACCAAGGAAGACGTGATGGCGCCGCTCGCGCCGTTTTCGGCAGCGGCAGTGAGTGCGGAGGCGGCACGGTTCGACTATGCCGAAAAGCGCCTCGCCGTATTCGGCTCCGAGAAACAACTGCCGGAGAATCAGCCGCCGCGGCATCTGGCGATCCAGATCAACCAGGCGTTGCACGACCTGTTCTGCAAGTACCCGGAAACCTTGTTGTTCGGCGAAGACGTGGCGCAGAAAGGCGGTGTCTACACGATCACCAAGGGCTTGCACAAAGCGTTCAAGGGCAACCGTGTGTTCAACACGCTGCTTGATGAAACGACGATTCTTGGCCTGGCGCAGGGGTTTGCGAACATGGGCATGTTGCCCATGCCCGAGATCCAGTATCTCGCGTATTTCCACAATGCCTGCGACCAGATCCGTGGCGAAGCATGTTCGCTGCAGTTCTTCTCGAACGACCAGTTCCGCAATCCGATGGTCATGCGCGTCGCGGGCCTTGGGTACCAGCGCGGGTTCGGTGGTCATTTCCACAACGACAACTCGGTCACTGCCTTGCGGGACATCCCCGGTCTGACCGTGGCATGCCCCAGTCGTGGCGACGACGCAGCAATGATGTTGCGCACGCTGATGGCGATGTCCAAGGTGGATGGTCGCGTCAGTGCGTTCCTCGAACCGATCGCCTTGTACATGACCAAGGATCTGTATGAGGCGGGCGACGGCCAATGGTTGTTCCCCTATCCGGCGCCCGACCAGGCAATCGCGCTCGGCGAAGAACGCGTCTATCACCCTGAGGCGCGAGACATGGCGGTGTTCACGTTCGGCAACGGCGTGCCGTTTGCACTGCGTGCCGCACGTGAAGTCGAGAAACAGACCGGCCGCAAGACCCGCGTGATCGACCTGCGTTGGATCCAGCCGCTGAATGCCGCAGCGATTGCGCGTCATGCCAGCGAGTGCGACCGGATCCTGGTGCTGGATGAAGGTCGTCGCAGTGCCGGCGTCGGCGAAGGCATCATCACGGCAATCGTCGAAGGCGGGCAGGGCGGAAAACCCGTCGTCCGTGTCGTGGGTGACGACACCTACACACCTTTGGCCGGTGCCGCCAACCTGATCCTGCCGACCGATGCCACCGTTCTGGAGGCGGCACTGAAGCTCGCCAAGTCCGAGGTCAACAAACCATGATCGACATTGTGGCGTTCGACGCCGACGACACCCTTTGGCACAGCGAGATCCATTTCCGCGAAGCCCAACTGGCCTTCGAGCAAATCCTCGGTGGATACATCGATCTGGCTGATACCGCCGCGCATGATCGACTGTTGTCGGTGGAACGGCGGAACGTCAAACGCTTCGGTTACGGTGCCAAGGGCATGACCCTGTCGATGATCGAAGCGGCGATTGCGGCGACCGACGGGGCGATCGGCGGTAACGACATCCAGAAGATCCTCGATTTGGGCCACGCCATTCTCGAACATCCGGTCGAACTCCTGCCGAACGTGCGGGATGTCGTGGCAGCTTTGTCGAGTCAGTACCACCTTGTCCTGATCACCAAGGGTGACCTGTTCCATCAGGAAGCCAAGGTCGAACGCTCCGACATGAGCCAGTTCTTCCGGCGCATCGAAATCGTCAGCGAGAAGGATGTGCCTACCTATCGGCGCGTGCTGGAAGAGATCGGCGTCGCGCCGGAGAGGTTCGTGATGATCGGCAACTCGCCGAAATCAGACATCAAGCCCGTGCTGGAACTGGGCGGACATGCCGTGCTGATTCCATATCCCGTGCTGTGGGCGATGGAGCAGACTGATCCGATTGATCCGGCGAATCCGCGGTTCCACCAGGTCGCCGATGTCCGGGAAGTCCCTGCATTGTTGGCCGGACTGGCCAATCGGATGGCGTGATGAAGCGGTTCTTCTGCTCTTGGGTGTTGTGCGCGCTGGCGTTCACCGTGGCTGCTCAGGAACCGTTCTCGACGGTCTGGAGCCACGATTTCGCCGTGCGCGGCCAGCCGGTGATCGAGACGATCTCGCGGAATCGACTGGCGGTGACGGCTGACGGGCAACCTGTGTACGGCGCCCGATCCGTGGTTCGGTCCAGCCCGAGAATTGAGAACCTTGTGTTCCGAGGGCCCGGTCCGAATGACATCTTTCAGACCGCTGCCGGCGCCTTCAGCGTTCCATGGGTCTACAGGATGCAGGCGCTTGGCAATCGTACTTTCGCGCTTTACCGGACACAGGCGAACGTTTGTGCGGTGTCGGAAATGGGTACGGGTCAGTTCTTGTGGACAACGCAACTGCCCACCGAAGCGGGTGATTGCGTCGCCATGGAAGTGACGAACGACACCATTCACGTGATCAGCGCACAACGATTCTGGACCCGTTTGAACTTGGATGGCAGCTTGGCCGGTTCGGTAGACCTCGGACCTGGCACTGCCCTAAATGGGGAACTTCGCCCGCTTCCGGGGGGCGACATCATCCTGGCCAGCGAATTGCAAGACACGAACGGTACGCGGCAGATCGCTTTGGCGCGTCATGTTTTCGGCGGTCCAGCAGCCTGGACACGCGTGCAGACGGTCACCAGCGGCGAGCTCACCAGTTTGGTCGTCGATCCGGCAGGAACCTATGCCATGGCGGCGTGGGTCCAGGCGCAGGGAGTCAGTCAGGTCAATCTGTGGCGTGGCGCGACCGATGGTTCATCGGACAGTACGCAGTCATTCCTGAGCGCCCACATTGCTCCGGAGCATGTCTGCTTCCAGGGGAGTGAGTTCCGCATACTGCAGTTCGGTGAGGGCATCAATTTCGCATTGCACCGGTTTGCGCCCGGAATGGCTCCGGTCATCAGTCCGTTGCCCGGACTCCGGGGATATGGGCCCGTCTTGCTGGATTGTGTCGGGACGCGAATGTTCGCAGTGGCCCCGGCAGGGCCGAGTGAGATCGTGGGTTTGCACGAAATAGGCGTGGGTTCGGTCATCTGGTCCCGGAACATCCCGGACCTGACGGGCAACGAAGTGATGCTGAAGGCGTCAGCGACCGGGATCTACGTGGGCGACATCGGAGACCCGAACGACTCCTCATTCCAGGTGTGGCAGCTGAGACAATTCAGTCTTGAAGGTGCCCCTCTTGCCGTGCACACCATGCCTGAAGCGCGGATGGACAGCGTGCCCTATGACGTGGCGGGATCCCTAAACGGAGATCCTGTG
>JBEIPT010000511.1:0-2484 GCA_040376895.1 Lysobacteraceae bacterium
AGCCTGATGAAAGCTGGTCCATGCAACGATGCACATCATCAGGACTCCAGGCGACGAACAAGGTTTTTTGCGAACTGGGTGGTGGTGTGTGGAATATCGTCGGCAACCCGACCTGTGATGGCCTGTCTGATCCGCCAAACAAGAACGGTGCGCTGTACGTTTATCGAAGTGACATCATCGATAGCCTGTTGCAAGGCTGGATGACCCGTGAAGGTACCTGCCCAGGCCCCACCAGTATCTCGCCCATGAATTTGCCCGAGTGCCAGCCAACTCTGCAAACCTGGGACGGAAACTTCCTGGTCCGGGATGAGGGCGTAAAGAAAACTCAATACAAGTTCGGGTCCAATTGCGCTAACGCGCCGGTGTTGGATGACCCATTCAGCTGGATCTACTCAGCACCGTTGGCTTGTCCCGAAGGCAGCACGCTTGAACGTCCGCTGATC
Source organism: Lysobacteraceae bacterium (assembly GCA_040376895.1). Taxonomy (GTDB): domain Bacteria; phylum Pseudomonadota; class Gammaproteobacteria; order Xanthomonadales; family Ahniellaceae; genus Ahniella. The sequence continues at coordinate 444 of JBEIPT010000511.1, forward strand.
GGTGCATCATATTGCCGCAAGGTGATTGGCGATGCCTGTCCAGTGGGTAATCCAGTAGATCCGGCGAGTGGTGAGAAACTGCATGTCGAAACCACGTTGCAAGGCAATGAATCGGCGGATCTGCTCCGCGTCTTCTATCGCTCGTTTGGCGACACCACAAACAAAGACCATGTAGGGTTGATCAGTGCTTTCTGGCGTTTCGGGTTTGACCGACGACTGGCAGTCTTTGATGCCAACTCGGTAGTGCTATACGCCGCCGGGCGCGAGCCGCACATGTTCCGGAAAGATGCTCAGGGTGTTTACGCCCCAGTGAGCGTCACGCGTCACGTCGGCATGCGCATTACGGCGAATGCGGGTGGCTTCGAGTTGGTCGACACGGACTTGAGTCGCTGGCAGTTCGATGGCTCGGGCCGTGTCACGTTGATTTCGTGGCAGGATGGCCGCAGTCGGGCCATTGATTGGGCGAAAGGAGTGGTCACGATCACGGACGAGAAAGGCCGTAGGATCGGCATTTCGATCACCAATGATCTGACGGCCGCCAACCAGGCTATGGTTCCGCCCGCACAACCGGTCAACTTCGTCTCTGGCAAGACCATCGAGATTCTTTCCGGCGCTAACGAATTGGTCACGATCAAGTCGAACTTCTATGGCCAGGTAACCGGCATTACCACGGCGTCCGGCACGCGGACATTCCAGTACGAGAACACATCGTTTCGATCGGGCCTGACCGGCATCACGGATGAAAACGGTGTGCGCCATCGGCGATATGTCTACGTCAACAAGAAGGTCACCGAAGAATACATCCGTGTCGCTGGTATCGATGTTCGCCAGTTCTCTTATGTCTATACGGGTAATCAGGTCCAGATCACCAATCAGATGAACCAGACGAGCACGGCAAACATTGTCGTGTCGGCAGGCGTGCGTCGATTGGGCTCCCAGACCAATAATTGTGCAAGTTGTGGCACCAACACGCAGCACAATACTTATGACACCCGCGGGAATCTCGACACATCGATCGACTTGCGCGGTGTCCTGACCGATTACACATGGGATACAGCGCGCGGATTGGAGACGGAGCGCGTCGAGGCAAAATCGGCACCTGGTGTTCCGAATCCGACCGTCAAGCGCACCATTCAAACCGATTGGCATCCAACGTTGAGAGTCCCGGTGGCCAAGCGTTACCGCGACAGCGCGAACGTGCTGGAACAAACCAGAAGCTGGTCGTACAACGGCCGCGGCCAGGTCACTGCAAGCTGCAAACACGCGCCGGAAATCGCGGGCGCAACCAGTTATGTCTGCGGCAGCCAGGTCAATGCCCCGATCGGCGTCCGTCAAACGCGATACACCTATTGCGAACTCCCTGACCTGCAGCAACCTGCTACGGGATGTGCTTTGGTCGGGCAGACCCGCACCACGGATGGCCCGCGTACCGATGTTGCTGATATCACGACGTACGCTTACTACCAGACGGATGACGTCGGGTGCAGCAACGGCGGCATTTGTAGTTTCCGACGTGGCGACCTGAAGGAAGGCGTCAATGCACTGGGCCATATCACGGCCTATCTTCGTTATGACGGTGCCGGGCGCCTGACGCGGATGCGCGATGCCAATGGGGTGCTGACGGATCTGACCTATGACTCCGACGGACGGCTGTCGCGAAAGACTGTCCGCGCCAACGCGGACGGATCGCCATCCGCCAACGATGCCGAAACGAACATCCTTCACGATGATGCCGGCAACGTTGAGCGTGTTACCGAACCGGATGGCAGTTTCGTCGAGTACCAGAGGGACGATGCGCACCGATTGACCGGCGTGGTCGACAACTATGGCAACCGGATCGTTTATACGCTGGATGCAGCTGGGAATCGTGTTCGGGAAGAGACTCGTGACCCCAGCAGCGTATTGCGGCGTTTGCAGGCCGCTCAGTTCGATGGCTTTGCCCGACTGAAGGCGCAAATCAACGCGCCCTATGCCGATGCTCCGGATCTCGACGCGCCTGCAGTGAAGAAAACAAGCTCGATCTATGACATGAACGGCAATC
>JBEIPT010000378.1:0-3887 GCA_040376895.1 Lysobacteraceae bacterium
GGCGTCATCGACAGCACGATGGTGTCGCCGATCGCCTCGTGGAAACCGTCATGCGCGCCACTCTGGAACAAAGGCGGCAACGAGTTGTAGGCGAGGTAGTAATAGACGTGGCCCAGCTCGTGATAGATCGTGCTGAGCTCGTCTTCGGTCGGCGTGATGCACATCTTGATGCGCACGTCGCCCTGGTAGTTCATGTCCCACGCGGACGCATGGCAAACCACGTCGCGGTCACGCGGCTGCGTGAACTGCGCCTTGTCCCAGAAGCTGGCCGGCAACTGCGGCATACCCAGCGACACGTAGAAATCCTCGGCGCGACGCGTCATCAGCTTGGCGTTCGCCAGATCGGCGGCACGGCCGGCCTCCACCAGTTCTTCCGGCGTCAGCTCCGCGCGCTGCTGTTTGGCGGCATTGGCCAGCGCTTCGGCTTTGGCCTTGGCAAACTCGGCTTCGCGCTGGGCTTCCAGCGCGGCGTTGACGTTGAGACTCGAGACACCCGGATACGGTTCAACCTGATCGAACAGATTGCCCCACTGTTGGGCCCACATGTTGCCAGTGAGATGCGCCGGAATCATCGGGCCGACACTGCCTTTTTCGCCGTATTTGTCAGTCAGCTCCTGACGAACGTAACAGTGAAGTTGTTCGTACAGCGGCTTGACCTGATCCCACAAGCGATCGGCTTCGATCTCAAAATCGGCCGGGCTCATGTCGTAGCCCGATCGCCACATTTCGCCGGCGTCGGCAAAACCGAGTTCCTTGGCGCCTTCGTTCACCAGTCCTGCGAATTCCTGATAATCGCCACGCATGTCACGGGCGACGTTGTGCCAGCCCGTCCACGCGTCCAACTGCGCATCGTAATCGCCATGCTCGGCCAGTACTTCAGAGAGTTTGCCGAGGTCGCGGCACTGGTTGCCGGTTTCGCCGTCGCGGCAATACTTGCCCGCTCCGTAGGCACCTTCGAGCTTCGTTGCCAGTTCGGTAAGGCGGGCCAGTTTGGCCGGATCCTTCGGTGCCGGCATCGAGGTCGACAGCTTCAACAGGTGCAGGGTGCGGGCCGTATCGGGCTTGAGTGCCGGTTTGATCGCGTCGAACTTGGACGAGGCTTCAATCGAGGTCTTCAGGTCGCCGAGGGCTCGTTCGTTGACCTTGGCCGCGACCAGCTGCGAATCGCTGTTGATGTTGGTGACCGACAGCCACTGCGCCGACGCCTGTTCCGCATAACCCTTCCGAACCTTGTCGTTGAGCTCGGTGACGAACTGGTCGGCCTCGGCGGAGGTCGGTTTGTCGTCGGCTTTGGACGTGGGCATGGATTGGCAGGAAGACAGGGCCAGCACAACGGAACTGGCCAGAAGGGCGCGTTTCAACATGGAATTCTCCGGAAAAATCGGCACAAAAGAGCATGCAGGCTAAACATGTGCGGTGCAGCACGCAAGTTCGGAGCAGCCTTTGCCGCCAAAACCTCCTTGCAAGCTCGAAGCCGCTATGCCAAAAAACGCCTTTGCCGCGGAGTCGCCATGTCGCATGCCCAGTTTCCGAACCTGTTGAAGCCCCTGGACCTGGGGTTCACCACCATCCGCAACCGCGTGCTGATGGGATCCATGCATACCGGCCTTGAGGACCGGGCCAGCGATTACGACAAGTTGGCGGCATATTTTGGCGAACGGGCGCGGGGTGGGGTGGGCCTGATCGTGACCGGCGGTATTGCGCCGAACATGGTCGGCTGGCTGGCGCCGTTTGGCGGCAAGCTGAGCTGGCCATGGGAAGTGAGCCGCCACAGGAAGGTCACGCGCGCCGTCCACGACGAAGGCGGCAAGATCTGCATGCAGATCCTCCATGCCGGTCGTTACGGCTATCACCCGCTGTCGGTGGCACCCTCGCGCATCAAGGCGCCGATTTCCAAGTTCACGCCGCGCGCGCTGAGTTCGCGTGGGGTCGAGGCGCAAATTCGTGCGTTTGTGCGGGCCGCCGAATATGCTAAGTCGGCCGGATATGACGGCGTCGAGGTGATGGGCTCCGAGGGTTACCTGATCAATCAGTTCCTGTGCGCCCGCACGAATCAGCGCGAGGATGAGTGGGGCGGCAGTGCCGAGAACCGCATGCGGTTCCCGGTCGAAATCGTCAAGCGCATGCGTGCAGCGGTCGGCCGCGACTTCATCATCATCTACCGATTGTCCATGCTCGATCTGGTCGACAACGCGCAGAGCTGGGATGAAATCGTTACCCTGGCCAAGAAGATCGAGGCTGCCGGTGCGACGTTGATCAACACGGGTATCGGTTGGCATGAGGCGCGGATTCCGACGATCGTCACCTCCGTGCCGCGTGGCGCGTTCACGTTTGTCACCGCCAAGCTGAAGCAGGAAATCAAGTTGCCGCTGGTGACGACCAACCGCATCAACATGCCGGCGGTCGCCGAAGACATCCTGGCGCGCGGTGAGGCCGACATGGTGTCGATGGCCCGGCCGTTGCTGGCCGACCCGGATTGGGTGGTCAAGGCGGAGCGCGGGCGGGTCGACGAGATCAATACCTGCATCGCCTGTAATCAGGCGTGCCTGGATCACGTCTTCGAGAACAAGCGCGCGAGTTGCCTGGTCAATCCGCGTGCGTGTCATGAGACTGAATTGGTCATCCGTCCTGCGCCGGTCAAGCGCAAGTATGCCGTGGTCGGTGCCGGTCCCGCCGGCTTGGCGGCCGCAACGACACTCACTGAGCGAGGTCACGAGGTCGACCTCTTTGATGCCGCGAGCGAAATCGGCGGCCAGTTCAACATGGCCAAGATCATCCCCGGCAAGGAAGAATTCCACGAGACCGTCCGGTATTTCCGCAAACGTATCGAAACGACCGGTGTGCGTCTGCATCTGGACACGCGGGCTTCGGCAGCGAGTCTGGGTGGGCAAGGTTTTGATGCCGTGATCGTGGCGACCGGCATCACGCCGCGTGCGCCGTCCATCGAGGGAGCCGATCGCCCGAACGTGTATTCCTATCTCGACGTGTTGCTGCACAAGAAGCCCGTCGGTGGGCGTGTGGCGATTGTCGGTGCCGGCGGGATTGGCTTTGACGTGGCCGAGTATCTGGTGCACCAGGGGCATTCACCTTCCGTCGATCAGGCTTTGTGGTTGAAGGAGTGGGGGATCGACCCGGCGCTGAATGCACGTGGCGGTGTCGACGGCGTCCGCCCGCAACCCGAGCCACCGGCACGGCAGGTGTTCCTGCTGCAGCGAACGCCCGGCGCACTGGGGAAACGTTTGAACAAGACCTCCGGCTGGGTCCATCGCGCCACGTTGAAAATGAAACAGGTTCAAATGATCGGCGGCTGCGACTATCGGAAAATTGACGACGAAGGCCTGCACCTGCTGGTCGACGGCCAACCACGCACACTGCAGGTCGACCACGTCATCCTGTGTGCGGGTCAGGAGCCCAATCGCGGGCTGTTTGATGAACTCGTGGCAGCGGGCATCACGGTTCACAAGATCGGTGGCTGTGACATTGCCAGTGAGCTCGATGCCAAACGGGCAATCGACCAGGGAACGAGGTTGGCGGCGTCGCTGTGATGTAACGCGGCCCCAGCATGCAATTCTTCTCCCGCTTGCGCGGGAGAAGGGTGTTTTTGGGTTCAGCACAAGACGAGGTTGTGTCTGGCCTCTTCCAGTTCCGGCAGCACTTCCAGCGCCATCTCGAACTGACGGCGCGCTTCGAAACGGCCGCCGCGCTTCAACCACTGGACACCCAACTGGTTGTAGGCCAATGCGAGTGTTCTTTGCAGTTTTGGTGGCAACTGGAACAAGGTCAGTGCCTCCAACGCGTAGACCACTTGCTGGGGCTCGAGGGCGGCGATCGCGTCGTTGACTTTCCGGACCAGCAGGGTGGATCGGGTTGCCGATGGTTCCGCCGGA
>JBEIPT010000508.1:0-2496 GCA_040376895.1 Lysobacteraceae bacterium
CCACAGAGCTCGGATCGTGCCGCTCGCCTCATGCCCACTACTGTGGGAGCGGCTTCAGCCGCGAGGAAAAGTCGTCAATGCCCGAACGAAGTATTCCGTTTTCCGGGCATACGAAATGCTGGCAATGACAGCTGAAGAGCGCCGAGTCGTCATTGCGAGGCCCGCTTGCGGGCCGCGGCAACCTCGGGCCGCGGCAACCTCGGGCCTCGGCGCTCAACGAACCTTGTCGGTGCCGCTCTTGCCGGCAGCGGGAGGCGGCGTGCCGGGCGCAGCCGGGCCGGGCGTGTTGCGTGCCGTCTCGAAAAACTTCGTCTGCATGGTTTTCCAGACTTCGAGATTCCGTTCGGTCATGTCGTTCAGGACCGACCAGGGCGTCTGGCCAAGAAGGTTGTTCATTTGCGACCGCAGTTGCTGCTGCTGTTCCAGGAATGCCTGCATAGAGCGCTCCAGGTAACTGCCCATGAAGCCCTGCATGGAATCGCCGTAGAAGCGGATGAACTGACTCAGCAACTTGGTCGAGAACAGCGGCGCGCCGCGTTCTTCGTGTTCGGCGATGATCTGCAGAAGCACGCCGCGCGTCAGGTCTTCGCTGGTCCGCGCGTCGCGGACTTCGAATTCCTCGCCGTCGAGCACCAACTGGCGGACATCTTCGATGGTGATGTAGCTGGAGATCTCGGTGTCGTACAGCCGCCGATTGGGGTACTTCTTGATGATGCGTGGAGCTGCCATGGGCGTGGTTTCGTGTTGTGGGTGCCGATCGCGACGTCCGTGTGCGCGTTCGACACTCGACACCGAGGCGCCCCTCACCGAGCGCCCTCCGGTTTCGTTCGACTTGAACTTAGCAAAGCCTGTTGCATCGCACCAGCCACGATTACGGTGTGCCGGGACACGGCACAAATGTTCGGAATCAGGGCGGTACGTGAATTATTTGGCAAGACGGCGAATCGCTGGTTTTCTGGCTCTGGCGACATGCGTGGTCAACTTGCCGAAATTCAGAACGCGTTGGTTTTTAACGTGCTTCGTGCTGCGTCATGCACGAAGCCTCGTGAGCTCTGGAGCATCGCATTCCCGGAACCGTATGTCCATGCCGGGGCCGTGAAAACGGGCCCCGTGGAATGTGGCGTCGGGACGTGTTACCAGCCCATGTAGTGACCGCCATTGATCGACAGGTTTGCACCCGTGATCCAGGCAGCGCGGTCATCCACGAGGAAGCCGACGGCGTAAGCGATTTCTTCCGGTTTGCCGAGTCGGCCGGTTGGAATCTGCGCCACGATTTTTGCGCGCACTTCTTCCGGCACTGCCATGACCATGTCGGTAGCCACGTAGCCCGGCGACACGGTATTCACGGTCACGCCGAACTTGGCGCTTTCCTGCGCGAGCGAGATGGTGAAACCGTGCATGCCGGCTTTTGCCGCAGCGTAGTTTGCCTGACCGTATTGGCCCTTCTGGCCATTGATCGACGAGATCTGCACGATGCGCCCGAAACCGCGTGTGCGCATACCTTCGATCACCGCACGTGTGACGTTGAAGCACGAGTTGAGATTGGTGTTGATGACTTCCTGCCACTGCAGAGCAGTCATGCGATGGAACGTGGTGTCGCGCGTGATGCCGGCGTTGTTGACCAGCACGTCGACCGGACCGAGCGCGGCTTCCACAGCCTTGATCATGTCGTTTGCCGACTGCGGGTCCGACACGTCACCCGGCACAATCGTGAAGTCGAAGCCCAGTGCCTTCTGTTCGGCCTGCCAGGTTTTGGCCTTGCCTTCGTCGCGGTAGTTGGTGGCGACCCGATGGCCGCTGCGGGCCAAACCTTGGCAGATGGCGGTGCCGATGCCGCCGGTGCCGCCAGTGACCATTGCGATACGTGATGTCATGAAGTGTGCTCCCAAGGTGAATGAATGACGCGCATCTTAGCCTGCGGGGTCGTCGAGTGCCCCGATCAAACGTGTGTTCGTGCCCGGAATTCGTTTGCGGTCGAACCCGGCCAGTGCTCGATCCAGGAGGGTCTGCACGTCGGGGGCAGCAACCTGCGGGTCCTGTCCCAGAAAACCCAGTGCTGCCTGCAGCGCTGACAACGGAGCCACTGGGTCCACCGGCCTGGCGGCGTCCGATTTGCTGAGTTTGCGACCCTCCGAGTCGAGTGCCAGTGGCAGGTGCACGTAGGTCGGTTCAGGCAGATCGAGCAGCCGCTGGAGCAAGATCTGGCGAGGCGTCGAATCCAGCAGGTCGGCGCCACGAACCACTTCGGTGATGCCCTGTTCGGCATCATCGACGACCACAGCCAATTGGTAAGCCGGCCAGTCGTCGTTGCGCCAGATGACGAAATCGCCGACTTCTTGCGCCACGTCCTGCGTCACGCGGCCACAGACGCCATCCTCGAACGTGATCGGGCCCGTGTCTGCCACCCGAACCCGCCAGGCGGGCGTCCGAGTTGGATCCGACGGGCCAGGGCAGTGCGAAGGATGGATGCCGCCGAAGGCCTGCAGCTGTTGCCGC
>JBEIPT010000539.1:0-2271 GCA_040376895.1 Lysobacteraceae bacterium
AACCCCTCGGCGGTCTCGACCGGTCGATGCAACACTACGCATCGATCGGTCAAGACCACCGTCCTTGTGCTTCGCGTTGCGAAGCTCAAGGGCGAAGTGTTTGCCTAAACCCCTCCCAACCCTCCCCGAACATCGGGGAGGGCTTTGGCCAGTCTGGGTTTGCGGCTGAGTAAGGTCACGCGGAGCCCGGACTCACCTGGTGGCATTCAATCTCCAACAACGCCGATGCGGTGTGCATACAGCGCCGCCTGCGTGCGGTCGTTCACGCCGATCTTCTCGAAGATGGCGCTGACATAACCCTTCACAGTGCCTTCGGTGAGTTCGAGAATCCGACCGATTTCCTTGTTGGATGCGCCTTTCGCCAATTCGCGCAGAACATCTCGCTCGCGCAAGGTCAGGGTACCTAGAGGTCCGGTGCCGCCTGCTTCGTCGATCGCCTGCTGCGCCGATGGGTGCAGATAACGCACACCGGTGATGACAGTATTGATGGCGCGACGGATCTCGTCCTTGTTGGCATCCTTCAGCAGATAACCATCGGCACCCGCTTCGATCAGTTCGCGCACATGCCGGGCCTCGGCAAAACTGGTGAATGCAAGTACCCGAAGACCGGGCTGAACGATACGCGCCCGCCGGATCAACTCGGCTGCCGGCATGCCCGGCATTTTCAGGTCACTCATCAGCAAGTCGGGCCGAATTCGGGGCAGGGCCTCGATGGCGGCGTCACCGTTTGCCGCTTCACCGACGACGGACATCTCTTCGAACGCCTCGAGCAAGGCACGCATGCCTTCCCGGACGACGGCGTGGTCGTCGACAAGCATGATGCGGATCGCGGCAATTCCCATGTTCTCTCCGATTGGCAGTGTGCCGAAAGCGATGTTGCGGGGCGACTTCAACTACCAGGTTCGACAACTGGAAGAGATCGTCAAGCGGTGTTCCGCTCATGCGCAAATGGTCTACCGCTTGATCGTGTTCTACCACTGACTAAAGTCAGTTGCATCAAGCGCGGGACTGCAGCACTGCACGATCACGCCTGGGCAAGGCGACCTCGACAACGGTGCCCGTCGGAACATTGCCGATTGCGCGGTAGACACCTCCGAGCGCGGTCATGCGTGACTTCATGCTGTCCAAACCCAGACCGTCCTTGCGCGACTTCTGCATGCCTTTGCCATCGTCCGCAATTCGAAGCGTGATGATGCTGTCGCCCATGCGCACCGAGATGCTGATTGATCGCGCCTCGGCATGTTTGAGCACATTTGATACGGCTTCCTGACAGACTCGATACAGCGCTTCTTCATGTTCGATCAGCTGGTGACGGTAACCGACGAAATCGAATCTGAGGTCGTGGGAATCGCCGGCCATCCGGCGCAGCAGGGGTTCGATCGCGCCCGGCAGGCCGTGGTCCTTGAGCCGTTCCATGCCGAGGAACGCCAGACTGCTCTTGGAGATGCCTTTCCGTTGTTCGTTGGGTGACAGTTCTTTCAACAGCGCCCGCAGTTCGGCGAAACCCGTCTGGGCCAGCTCATGCAGTCGGAGTGCACGCCGTTCGCCTTCGGCGGCATCACGTTTCCAGGCCAGCGGCAGGCTCTGTGCCATCAGGCTGATCGAAGACAGGATCTGCGTGACGTTGTCGTGCAGGTCGCGGGCCAGGCGCCCACGTTCGGCGGTGATCGCAGCGTGCTGTGCCTCACGGAACAGCCAGCTGTTCTCAAGCCCCACGGCCAATGCTGCAGCGATGATTTCGAGGCTGGCCACGTCCAACTCGTCAAACGGCTGATCGGACTCGACGTTGATCACGCCGATCACGTCCCCACGGAGGATGATGGGAACCGCGAGTTCGGCCGCAGGGGGCTGCACGCCGGGCGGAGTGATGTAACGCGGGTCATTCGCCACGTCGTTGACACACTGGCTCCGCCGTTCGGTGACTGCCGCACCCATGATGCCGCGCCGGATCGGAATGCGGTCGATGTGCTTGATCCGGTGCTTGTAGTCCCCGCCGCGGATCCGGATAACCAGCATTTCGTGGTCCTCCGGATCGATCAACGGGATGTCGATGTTCGGAAAACCGAGCATGTCGTGCATGGCATCGGCGACCTGCTGCAACAGCGTCAGTTCGGTATCGGAACTTCCAGCCATGCTCGAAACACGCGCAATCAACGCAAAACGCTGTGCCCGCCGACGTTCGGCGGCATAACGCCGGGCATTTTCGATGGCGATGCCGGCATGCCGTGCGAACAGGGCCAGCAGTGTCATGTGTTCGTCGCTGAATTCATG
>JBEIPT010000019.1:0-20163 GCA_040376895.1 Lysobacteraceae bacterium
AGGCGCCCACACAAGTCACCTGTGCATCCTGTCAAAGAACTCGGTCCATAAAGCTCGCGCCTCACTTCCCGTTCAACTTACCTGCGCATCTCGCTGCAGGGAGCCCGACACTATACAGCAGTTTTTGTTGCTGTCAACACCTTGAAGTAAATAATTCTTCGTGGCGTTTTCCCCTGCGCTGTCGGTCGCGGGTCGAAGAGAATACGACAATCGCGTTACCGGAATCAAGCACTTCTTTCAAAAAAAGAAACCCCCGCGAAGGGCGGGGGTTTCGACTTCATGTTCCGATGACCCGAGAGCCGCAGAACATCAAGTATTTACTGCTTGTTGAGCTCGGTACGACGGTTGCGAGCGCGACCTTCCGACGTGTCGTTCGTGTCGATCGGCTTGGCTTCGCCATAACCATTCGGGCCAGCCAGACGGGCAGCATCGATGCCCTTGCCAGTCAGGTAAGCGTGCACGACCTTGGCGCGACGCTCCGACAGACCCTGGTTGTACTGGTCGGTACCGACGGAATCGGTGTGACCAGCCACTTCAACCTTCAGGTTCGGATAGCGCGTCAGCACTTCCACAGCCTGATCGAGGATTGCGGTCGATTCGGCCGTCAGCTCGGACTTGTCGAACGCGAAGTTGACGCCACGCAGATCGATGACAACGGCCTGTTCGCAGCCGTCCGGACCCACTGGCGTACCGGCAGGCGTACCCGGGCACTTGTCGGCAGCATCGGCAACACCGTCGCCGTCGCTGTCGGCCATCGCCGGCTCTTCAGCCTTCGGTGCCGTTTCCGGCGTTGCTTCCGGCACAACTTCTTCCGTGCTGGCAGGCGTGGTGTCTTCGCCCGAGCCGAACGGAATGATCAGACCAGCGCGCAGGATGAGGTCGCCGAAGTTTTCCTTGGCGATGATGGACTCATCGTCGAAGTCTGCGCGATAGGCCACTTCCGTGCGCCAGCTGGGGTTCGTCGAACCGATCTTGCCCATGACGCCACCGCCCACGTCGAACACCGGATCCCAACCATCGGATTCACGGTCGATCGGCTGGTCGGCGTTGTGCTGGGACACGCCCAGGCCGGCCAGAATGTATGGACGCATACCTTCTTCACGGAAGAAGTGACGCAGCGTTGCGGTCAGGGCGACGCTCGAGAAGTCACCGTCGTACGCGGTGTAACCCACTGCGCCCGAACCAAGGTTGCGATCGGTGTAGTCCACCGCGAATTCGAGCGAGGAGGACTCGCCAATGTTGCGGCCGAGACCAACGCCAACGATGATCGATTCGTCATCTTTGACCATACGGTCTTCGTCGTTGAAGCTCACGCCAGCGGATGGCGCGACATACCACTCGGCGGCTTGGGTCGAGCCGACCAGCAAGCTCAGCCCGATCAATGCACACAGGGACTTCATCTTCATAGGGTTCTCCTTATTGGAATCATTACGCTGATTTCGCGTAGCCCCGCGATTATAGGGGCAGGACAGCACTCACAGGGGAGATCGAGTCCCACCTGGGACGTTCACTTTCAGGGTTGGTTAGGTCAATTTACATACGTTTCACACCGTACACAGTTGGTCACCGCACAGAACGGGGAGCGCTTTACGCCCCGAACGCGGAAAACATCAGTTTGCGCAGGCCACGGATCTCGAACGGTTTCCATGCACCTTCATGCTGCGACAGGCGATCGGCGATTGCAAACAGCGCCAAGGGATTGAATCCAATACCAAAATGGCTGGCCGGCAACTGAATGTTCTCCGACCGGGGCGCTGGATTCTGGACGCTGCAGACCCAGCTGACGATGCCGTCGGTCCGGCTGAAAATTGATGTCGAGGGGACCGGAGGGGCTTCACGGATCCGGTCCAGCAGGCCTGGCTCATGGTGGACATGATGCCCCGTCAGCAGACGGAACAAGGGATAGGCATTCGTGGCATGGGGACTACCGGCGAACGGCGACGCCAAGGTAACCACCTGGCGCACTCGCTCTGGCTCCAGTTTCGCCATCTCGCGCGCATAAATGCCGCCGAGACTCCAGCCGATCAGCGTAACCTTGCGGTCGTATCGTTCATTGATTTCATGCACGCGGTCCCGGCAGCGCGCCAAAACTCCATGGCGAGGCCCCAGGTTCAGCCCCTGCTCCCAGCCGTAGACCCGATAACCGAGCTTGCGCAGGAACCGACGCAGCAACAAGGTACTGCGATCGCTGGCACCCATTCCCGGAAACACGACGATCGGGTGTCCGTCACCGCGAGGAAACCAGTGATCCACGAAAAAGCTGGCAAGCCCGCCAAACAGTTCGGCTGGCGCCCGGGCTTCCATCAACAAATGCTTGAACGGTGGCGGATCGAACTGACCGGTCGACTCTTCGCCGGCCCAGTCCAAAGTGGCAGCCGCACTGGCCGCCACACGCGGACGCCGGGACGAGGACTTGCGTTGGCGACGATCGTTCATGGCCATACTCCGCGAAAGTGACCCGGTTTGTCCGCGACAGACACCACCCGAATGCTTTTGTGCAAGCGGATAACAGAACCCCGCCGGGCGGCGGGGTTCCATCGATCAGGATATTGGCGCCTCAGAAGCGCCATACACCTGAAACGGACCAAGTATCGACGTTGTCCGAGAAATCGGCACCCGCGTCAACCTGGAACTTGTCGAACGCCCAGCCGAAGCCGAACGAATAGTGCAGCTCGTCATCACCCTGCGAGAACAGGACAGCGTTGGCCACTGCATCCGTGACGGGACGGATGACCGGGTCGCCTTCGAAACCGATCGAATGCTCAGGATCGTGCCACACGCCTGCGCGGACCGAGAACGGGTTCTCGAAGTTCGTGAAGACGTATTCGCCGCCCAGGTGGACCTCGACGCCGTCGTCGATCTGCAGCGGCGCGATACCTTCCAGCACGATCGGTGCAGCATCGTTGCCCTGGAAGTTCGAGACGATGTTGTCGGTCAACTCGGAGTAGTTCACCTGCACCACGTCCAGCGCGACGCTCAGCGATTCGGTCGGACGCCACACGGCACCCACGCCCCACGCATCCGGGGAGTCGAACTTGGTGTCTTTCAGCAGGAACTGCGTGTTGTTGCGGAACGCAGCGGCCTGGTACTTGAACTCCGGCGCCGAGCGGTAGGTCATGCCGAACTGCCACTGGTCATTCGGCTTCACCATCAGACCGAAGTAACCACCGATGGCGCTGTCATCACCTTGCTGGACCGTCAGCAGGTTCACCGTCGAACCGTTCTGAGTGAAAGTGCGCAGCGTGGCCGAATCGATTTCGAAATCATGCGTATTCAGCGAGACACCGGCCGAAATGTAGTCGTTGAACTTGAACGCGGCGGAAATGCCGTAGACCACGTCCGTGAGTTCGGCTGCAGCTGCGAACGGGAAAATGAAACCGGTCGTGGAGGTGTCATTGGCGCCGGCGCTGGCAAACGAAGTCTTGAAGTTCAGCGCTTCCTGGCGATAGAAGGCCAGGGCCCAGTTTTCCTGCGGATACACGAATGACAGGAATGACACACCGCCCACACGCTCGGCGTCGCGACTGACATTCAGACCGGCAGTCGAGAACGGGCTCGTGCTGTACGAACCGCCATCCACATAGGGCGTATCGTAGTAACTGGAACGGAATTCAACCGACACTTCCGGCGCCGCAAGCTGCAGCAGTCCGGCAGGGTTCGATGCAGCGGCCGTGGCGTCGTCGGCGAGGCCGATGAACGCGCCACCCATGGCAAGACTGCGAGCGCCCGGAGGCGACAGATTGAACTGCAGCGCCGCGCTGCCTTCTTCATCGGTGATGGCAAAGGCGTTCGGAGCCAGTACGGCAAACGAAAGACCGATCGCCAGGGCAAGTTTGTTCTTCATGGGCTCAACTCCATTGATTGTTCTTGGATCGCCGGTAAGGCGGGGCGTCGCGATCATACCCCAACGCAGAGTGACCGGTAGTGGCCGGCCCAGCGCCTGGCGCCGACCACCTGCCACGAACCAATCATGCAAGTGATTGATTCAAAGCGAGATCCACAACATTCATCCCAAGATCGCCCGCAGCCGCTCATTGACGATCGCCGGGTTCGCCTTGCCGCGAGTGGCCTTCATGGCCTGACCCACCAGGAACTGGAAGATTTTTTCGTCGCCGGCCCGGAATTTGGCAACCTGTTCGGGAAACTGCGCCAGCAATTCGGTGATCATGGCGTCGATCGCCCCGGAGTCGGTGACCTGACGCAGGCCACGAGCCTCGATGATGGCATCGGCACTGCCCTCGCCCGCCCACATCCCTTGAAAGACATCCTTGGCGATTTTTCCGCTGATCGTGTTGTCATCGATCCGCCGGACAAGGCCCGCCAGCTCAGCAGCTTCGACCCGGCTTTGCTCGATCGGCCGGTCTTCCTCATTCAGCGCACTGGCCAACTCGCCGTTGATCCAGTTTGCCGCCATTTTGGCAAGTGCGGGATGTCGGTTCGCCGGCTGTTCGCCGAACAGTGCCGCCAAGGTTTGCTCGAAATAGTCCGACAACGCGCGACTTTCGGTGAGCTTGAACGCGTCGTATGCCGACAACTGAAGCACCTGCTGGTAACGCGTGGCACGCGCCCGCGGCAGTTCCGGCATCGACGCCCGCAATTCATCCAGGAACGATTCGTCGATCACGATCGGCGGCAAATCGGGATCCGGAAAATAACGGTAGTCCTCGGCGTCCTCCTTGCTGCGCATGGGCCGCGTGCGGTTCTGTGCAGCGTCGTACAGGCGCGTTTCCTGGACAATCACCTCGCCGTTTTCCAAAGCGCGGATCTGCCGTTCGATTTCGAATTCGATCGCCTTTTCGACAAACCGGAAGGAATTGACGTTCTTGATTTCGCAGCGCGTGCCGAGGGGCGCATCCGGACCGGGGCGCACCGAGACGTTCGCATCACACCGGAACGAACCTTCGGCCATGTTGCCGTCGGATACACCGAGCCAGCGCACCAACTGGTGCACGGTGCGGAGATACGCCACGGCTTCTTCGGCCGAATACAGGCACGGGGCCGATACCACTTCGATCAGCGGCGTCCCGGCGCGATTGAGATCGATCCCCGACGCGCCATGGAAGACATCGTGCATGGACTTGCCGGCATCTTCCTCAAGGTGAGCCCGAACGATCTCGACTTCGATCTCACGTCCGTCATCCAGCCGGACCGGCAGCACGCCGCGCCCGACGATGGGCGTTTCATACTGCGAAATCTGATATCCCTTCGGCGAATCCGGGTAGAAATAGTTCTTGCGCGCAAACACCGACCGGCGCGCGATTTCGGCATCGATGGCGAGTCCGAACAGGGCTGCGAGGCGCACCGCTTCGGCGTTCGGCACCGGCAAAGTACCGGGTAATGCCGCGTCGACCCAACTGGTCTGGGTATTCGGCTCCGCGCCATACGCAGTCGCCGCGCCGGAAAAAAGCTTGCTCCGGGTCGCCAACTGGACATGGATTTCCAGCCCGATCACACATTGCCAGCTCATGACTGCACCTCGGGCGCATGGGCCAAGTGGAATTCGGTCCGCCCCTGAAGGGCCTGACC
This sequence comes from Lysobacteraceae bacterium, assembly GCA_040376895.1. Classification (GTDB taxonomy): domain Bacteria; phylum Pseudomonadota; class Gammaproteobacteria; order Xanthomonadales; family Ahniellaceae; genus Ahniella. The sequence goes on from JBEIPT010000019.1 coordinate 5,527, forward strand.
GGCCGCAAACAACCGGGATTCGGCGAACGCCGGGGCAATCAACTGAAGCCCCACCGGCAAACCGTCGACGAAACCGGCGGGGAGCGACACCGCCGGCAGACCGGCCAGATTCACGGCAACCGTGTTGATATCCGCGGCATACATCGCCAGCGGATCGTCGACTTTTTCGCCCAGCTTGAACGCCACGTCGGGGGTCGTCGGACCTGCCAGCACGTCGACGCCTGTGAACGCCCGCGCAAAATCCTCGGCGATCAGGCGTCGAACCTGCTGCGCACGCAGATAGTAGGCATCGTAATAACCGGACGACAACACATAGGTTCCACCCAGGATCCGGCGTTTCACCTCGATGCCGAAGCCTTCACTGCGCGACTTTCGATACAGTGACTTGAGGTCGCGGACGTCTTCGGCACGGTGGCCGTAACGAACCCCGTCGTAACGCGAGAGATTGCTCGACGCTTCGGCCGGAGCGATCACGTAATACGCCGGAATCGCATGCGCAAGGGTCGTCAGATCGATATCGACCAGAATGGCGCCAGCCCGCGCAAGCTCTGCCAATGCACCCCGAACGGTGACCGCAACTTCGGACCGGACACCGGCGCCGAACATGCTGCGCACGACGCCGATCCGCAAACCGGCAACCCCCGCACCGAGCGCAGCCTGATAGTTCTCGACCGGCACGTCGACCGACGTCGCGTCCAGCGGATCGGGCCCGGCGATCACTGACAACACCGTTGCACAGTCTTCGATGGACCGGGCCAGCACGCCAGCCTGGTCCAGGCTGGAGGCATAGGCGATCATGCCGTGGCGCGAGACTCGCCCATAAGTGGGTTTGAAACCGGTAATGCCACAAAATGCCGCAGGCTGACGAACGGAACCGCCAGTGTCGGAGCCGGTCGCAAACGGCACCAATCCGGCCGCCACCGCTGCTGCCGAACCACCGGAAGAGCCGCCCGGCACCCGCGACAGATCCCAGGGGTTGCGGACCGGACCAAACGCGCTGTTTTCGTTCGACGAACCCATGGCGAACTCGTCCATGTTGGCCTTGCCGACACATCGTGCGCCGGCTTGCCGAAGCCGTGCTGTCACGGTGGCGTCGTAAGGTGGCACAAAACCCGACAGGATCGCCGATCCAGCGGTCGTAAGTGCGCCGCGGGTACAGAACAAGTCCTTGTGTACAAAGGGAATTCCGGCAAGTGGGCCGGTGGCATCCGGTACGACCGGGTCATTGGGCAAAGTCGTGATCAGCGTGTTCAACGCTGGCTGGAGCACGGACGCACGCGCCAGCGCCTCGTCGGCGAGTGCTTGCGCCCCGAAACGGGCTACGAAGTCGCGCGCTTCGGCAATCGAGTCAAGGGCGCTCATTCGATCACCTTCGGCACCCGGAACAGGCCTTGCGACATATCCGGCGCCAATCGTTCGAGCGCATCGACCGAATCACCCTCTGTCACCACATCGGCACGCAACATGGCACGGTCGGCTTGTGGGTGCGCCATCGGCAGCACGCCGTCCACGTCAACCTGCTGCAGTTCGGAAACGAGTCCGAGGAGCTGCGTGAGGTCGTCGGCGAGCCGACTTTCGAGCTCGGGACTCAGATCCAGCCTGGCCAAGTCTGCAAGTTTGTGGATCGTCGATCGTTCCATCCGCGTGCCCTGCCCGTCAAAAGTCTGAATTGTGCTGGCAATTACGCTTGTCCGGCAAATAACGGAACGGTAAAGTCCCAAGTCTTATTCTCCAATTCGCACCGAATCCAGGATTCGCGTCATGTTCAAGAGCCTTCGCGGCATTTTCTCAAACGACCTCTCGATCGACCTCGGCACCGCCAACACGCTGGTGTACGCACGTGGTCAGGGTATCGTGCTCAACGAACCATCCGTAGTTGCCATCCGCATCGAAATGGGTGCCCGTCACCGTACCGTCGCTGCCGTCGGCCGCGAGGCCAAGCACATGCTTGGCCGCACGCCCGGCAACATCGAAACCATCCGCCCGATGAAAGACGGCGTCATCGCCGACTTCACGATGGCTGAAGAGATGCTGCAGCAGTTCATCAAGAAAGTGCACCAGTCGCGATTCCTGCGACCGAGTCCACGCGTGCTGATCTGCGTGCCGCACGGTTCGACACAGGTTGAACGGCGCGCCATCAAGGAATCGGCGGAAGGTGCCGGCGCCCGTGATGTGTATCTGATCGAAGAACCCATGGCTGCGGCAATCGGCGCCGGCATTCCGGTGCATGAAGCGCGCGGCTCCATGGTGCTCGACATCGGTGGTGGCACGTCGGAAGTGGCGGTCATTTCGCTGAACGGCATTGTTTATGCCCAAAGCGTGCGCATCGGTGGCGACAAGTTCGACGAGTCGATCATCAACTACGTCCGCCGCAACCATGGCACGCTGATCGGTCCGTCCACGGCCGAACGCATCAAGATCGAGATCGGTTGCGCGTATCCGCAATCCGAAGTCAAGGAAATCGAGGTCTCCGGCCGCAATCTGGCGGAAGGTGTGCCGCGCATGTTCACGATCAACTCGAACGAAATCCTGGAAGCGCTGCACGAACCGCTTGCCGGCATCGTCGGTGCAGTCAAGGCAGCACTCGAGAAAACCCCGCCGGAACTGTGTTCCGACGTGGCTGAACGGGGCATCGTGCTCACCGGCGGTGGCGCATTGCTGCGCGACCTCGACCGTTTGATCTCGGACGAAACCGGCCTGGCCGTTCATGTCGCCGACGACCCGCTGACCTGCGTGGCCCGCGGTGGTGGTCGTGCGCTCGAACTGATCGACCTGCACGGCAGCGAGTTCTTCTCGCCCGAATAGGAAGGCGCGCCCACATGCCGGTGCAATCGGCCGACCAGACCCAACTGTTCTCCGGCCACGGTGCCGGCACGCTGCGGCTGGTGGTGTTGTTGGCCATTGCCGCGGCGTTGATGGCCAGCGACGCACGGTTCGGCCTGCTTGGCACCTTGCGCCGGCATGGCGCCGAACTGACGCGCCCGGTGTACTGGCTCGCCAGCGCGCCGAAAAGGCTGGGCCAAGCGGCGGTCGACTATGCCGAAGACCGCTCTACCCTCCTGAACGAAAACCGTTCCCTGCGCGAACAGATTCTGCTGAGCGAAGCCAAGGTGGCGCGTTTCGATACGCTCGTTTCCGAGAACGAGAGCCTGCGCTCCTTGCTGGACGCGCGTCAACGACTCGGTCTGAAAGCGCAACTGGTCGAAATCGTCGATATCGATCTCGATCCGTTCCGGCAGCGTTTGCTGGTGAACCGCGGCAGCAACGCCGGCATCAGCGCGGGCCAGGCCGTACTCGATGGCCGCGGACTGATCGGCCAGATCGTGGATGCCAGCGAACACACAGCCACCGTGATCCTGCTGACCGACCCTGGTCATGCGGTGCCAGTGCGGGTCGAACGTACCGGCCTGAGGTCGATTGCCTACGGCACCGGTGCCGCCGATCGACTGCTGCTTTCGCATGTGCCGTTCAGCGCGAATCTTCAACCGGGCGATCGGTTGCTCAGTTCCGGGCTCGGCGGTCGTTTCCCGGCCGGCTTGCCGGTGGCAGTCATCACCGAAGTGAAAGGTGACCGTTCGGCCACGTTTGCAGTGGCGGAAGCCAAACCCGTCGCCGGCATCGAGCAGGTCAAACAGTTGCTCGTGCTGGAAGAGGAATTGAGCGCCATCTCTGCCGATAGCGTCGAATCGGATCCTGATTTCATCGGCCCGCCTCAGGGTCTCGCGTTTCCGCCGGCGCAGTCCCCATGAGCAAATCACGCGTTTCCGGTTGGGCATTGGTGCTGATGGTCGTGGCCGCAGTCATGCTGACGCTGGCACCGGTCCCGGAAGCACTTCGCGCCTTGCGCCCCTTTTGGATGGCACTGGTGGTGATCTATGCGTGTCTGGAGTGGCCGGATGAATTCGGCCTCGGCACCGCGTTCCTGCTCGGTTTGATCAGTGATCTCGTGTCCGGAGTCGTGTTCGGAGAGCATGCGTTCCGATTGGTTGTCGTCGCGTTCATCATGTTGCGATTCCGTTCTCGAATCCGCTTTTTCCCGATGTGGCAACAGACTGCCGCGGTGTTCGCGTTGCTGTTGAACGACCGGATCGTCACCTGGATGCTCAGGACGTTCACCGGCGAATTTGCGATCGACTGGCGATACTGGCTCGCGCCATTCGTCGGTGCTTTGCTCTGGCCCTGGTTCTTCCTGCTTGTCAGTGACCTCACGCAACGTCGTCGCAGCAAGTCCCCATGAGACTGTTTCGCCCCCGCCACCGGTCCGTCAAGGATCTTGCGCAGGAAACGCAGATCTTTCGGGTGCGCGCGGCAGAAGGCCTGGCCATCATCGCAATCTGCCTGCTGGTGCTGATCGGCCGCTATGCATGGCTGCAATTGATCCAGCATGACGAACATACCGCTCGATCCGAACAGAATCGGATCAAGCTGCGCCCGCTGGCGCCCAGCCGGGGCCTGATCTACGACCGCCATGGTGTGCTGTTGGCCGAGAACGTGCCGCAGTTCCGACTGGAAGTGATTCCCGAACAGGTCGGTGACTTGCAGGCCACACTCGAAGGTCTGTCGGAAGTGATCCGCCTCGACAGCGAAGACATCGAGTCTTTCGCTGAACTGCGCAAAGCCATGCGCCGGTTCCAGAACATTCCGTTGCGGTTCCATCTGAGCGAAGCGGAAGTGGCGCGACTGTCGGTGAACCGCCATCGCTTCAAGGGGGTCGAGGTCGTGCCGTACCAGACTCGGTTTTACCCCTTGGGTGAGCCGTTGGCGCATACAGTCGGATACGTTGGCCGTATCGGCACTGAAGATCGCGAGCGGCTCAGCGACTCCCGCTACAGTGCCACCACACACATCGGCAAGACCGGCATTGAACGCCATTACGAAGACATGCTGCTGGGTGAAGTGGGCTATGAACAGGTCGAGTCGAATGCCGAAGGCCGGGCCCTGCGCGTACTCGGGCATGTGGCACCGAAACCGGGAGCGAATCTCTGGTTGAGCATTGACTCCCGACTGCAGGTCGCGGCGATCGCAGCGTTCGAGGAACGCCCCGGTGCGGCCGTGGCGATCGATCCGCAGAACGGCGAAATTCTGGCGATGGTGAGTCTGCCGTCCTTCAACGCCAATCTGTTCGTCGACGGCATCTCGCGCAAGAACTACGCTGCACTGACCAGCAACCCGTATCGGCCATTGTTCAACCGTGCAGTACTCGGCGGGTACGAACCGGGGTCCACGATCAAGCCGTTCATCGGTCTCGCAGGCCTGGAACTTGGCCTGCGCACTCCGGAAGACGGCATCCGCTCGACCGGTGCCTTTTATCTGCCCGGGCAAAGTCAGGCCTATCGAGACTGGCTTCGTGGTGGCCACGGCTGGGTGAATCTGAACGAAGCACTTTCGCAATCGGTCAACACCTACTTCTACCAATTGGCGGTGGACCTCGGCATTGACCGACTGTCTGCCTACACCGGTCAATTCGGATTCGGACAACCCACCGGTATCGACCTGCTCGGCGAAGCGCAGGGTGTGTTGCCGAGCCGCGAATGGAAACAGCAGAAAATCGGCAAAGCCTGGTATCCCGGTGAAACGGTCATTTCCGGCATTGGTCAGGGTTACTGGGTCACCACCCCCCTGCAGTTGGCACATGCCCTCGCGGCATTGTCGGTGCAAGGCAAACGTTATCAACCTCATTTGCTGCGGTCTTTGCAGCGTGACTTCACTGCCGAGCCAAAGCCGGTTCCACCGATCGAACTGCCCGCCATACCGGTCCGCAATGCCAGCAATTGGCTGGCCGTGCGTGATGGCATGGTCTCGGTGATGCATGGACCCACCGGTACCGCACGCGCACACGGCGTCGGCGCGCCTTATCTGATCGCCGGCAAGAGCGGTACCGCGCAACGTGTCCGCTCCAGCAAGACGCAGCAGTCGAGCGACACGAGCCTGCCGGAACACCTTCGCAATCAGGCATTGTTCGTTGCCTACGCGCCAGCAGAGGCGCCGAGGATTGCCGTTGCGGTCGTGGTCGAACACGGGCTCAGCGGCTCGCGTGCTGCCGCGCCGGTCGCACGCAAGATCATCGATGCCTATCTCGGCGTCGGCAGCGGCGCCGCGGCGATCGAAACGGTCGTGGCGCCGACACCGCCCCCGACCTCCCCGGCAACCGAGGCGAACAATCCATGATCGATCGCGACTTGCTGGACCGAGTCGAGTCGGTACTATCGCGTTGGCTCGCGAAACCGAAAGTTGATATCCCACTTCTCGTCGCGCTGCTGCTCGTCGCGGGCATCGGCATCCTGGTCCAGTTCAGCGCGAGCGCTGAAGACCCAAAGCTGGTATTCAACCAATCGTTGCGCCTGGGGCTCGGTTTCACAGTCATGTGGGTGTTCTCGCGGATCCCACCCCCCTGGTTCCGCAGCATCACGCCCTGGTTCTTCATGTTTGCGTTGTGCCTGCTGGTTGCCGTGCTGTTTGTCGGGGAAGGCCGTGGGGCCCATCGCTGGCTCGACCTCGGTGTACTGCGTTTCCAACCCTCCGAACTCGCGAAACTCAGTCTGCCGATGATGGTGGCCTGGTATTTCCACTCGCGCGCGCTGCCGCCCACTTGGCGCATGTTGGCTACGGTCGGTATCTTGATCGCCGTGCCGGCCGTTCTGATCGCCAAACAACCGGATCTCGGCACCGCTCTGCTGGTCGCGTCGACCGGCGTGTTCGCCGTATTCCTCGCAGGCATCTCCTGGATGCGTATTGCCCTGATCGGCGGAACGGCCGTCAGTGCACTTCCGGCGCTCTGGCTGGTCATGCATGAGTACCAGCGCAACCGGGTCCGCATGTTCCTCGACCCCGAAGCCGATCCGCTCGGCAACGGCTGGAACATCATCCAGTCGAAGATTGCGGTCGGTTCAGGCGGGACGTTCGGCAAGGGTTGGCTGCACTCGACTCAGGCACGCCTCGATTTCCTGCCGGAACACACGACCGACTTTGCATTCTCGGTGTTCAGCGAAGAATTCGGCCTGTTCGGCGTCATTGCGCTGATCGCGCTGTATCTGTTCATCATCGGGCGCAGCCTGTGGATCGCCGCGAATGCCCGAGACACGTTCTCGAGATTGCTTGCCGGCTCACTGGGCATGACATTCTTCGTCTACGTCATGGTCAACGGCGGCATGGTCGCGGGCCTGCTGCCCGTGGTCGGTGTGCCGATGCCATTGGTGTCCTATGGCGGCACGAGTGCCGTGAGTCTGCTGGCCAGCTTTGGCATCATCATGTCGATCCATGCGCACCGGCGTCGGGATTGATGAACGCGAGTTTTTGCGTTCGAGTCAATTTTCTCAGCGCAAACTCGGCCTTGCTGGCGGCGCTGCGGTTCTCATAAATCCGAACACCCAGCAGTCTTACCGGTGGAAACGCACGCGTGTACTTGGCGCCACGACCGGCCACGTGTGCGGCATAACGCCGCTCGACATCGTTGCTGATGCCCGCGTAATAGGCGCCATTGCTGCACTCGATGAGATACAGCCACCAGTGGCAGGGGGATTTGGTCGACACATCGATTTGACCGGACATGCCGATATGCTACGCGTCTTCTCTACACACATTCACCTGATGCCATGAAAAGCCGTGCCGCCGTAGCTTTCGAAGCTGGAAAACCGCTGCAAGTCGTCGAGATCGATGTTGCCCCGCCGCGTGCCGGCGAAGTGCTTGTCAAGATCAGCCATACCGGCGTCTGCCACACCGACGCCTACACACTCAGCGGTGATGATCCCGAAGGCTTGTTTCCGGCGGTGCTGGGACACGAAGGCGCTGGCGTCGTGGTCGAGATCGGCGAAGGTGTGACCTCACTCGCCCCGGGCGATCATGTGATCCCGCTGTATACGGCCGAGTGTCGCGAGTGCAAGTTCTGCAAATCCGGCAAAACCAACCTCTGTCAGAAAGTGCGCGCCACCCAGGGCAAAGGCCTGATGCCCGATGGCACCAGTCGATTCTCCTATCAGGGCCAGCCGATCCACCACTACATGGGCTGCAGCACGTTCAGCGAGTACACGGTCGTCCCCGAAATTTCGCTGGCGAAGATCCGCCCGGATGCACCGCACGAGAAGGTCTGTCTCCTTGGCTGCGGCGTCACGACCGGCATTGGCGCCGTCCACAATACGGCGAAGGTGAAGGCCGGCGATACCGTGGCCGTCTTCGGTCTCGGCGGCATCGGTCTTGCCGTGATCCAGGGTGCACGCCAGGCAAAGGCCGGCCGCATCATCGGCATCGACACCAATCCGGGCAAGTTCGATCTGGCCCGTTCGATGGGCGCCACCGATGTTGTCAACCCGAAGGATCACGCGCGCCCCATCCAGGACGTCATCGTTGAAATGACCGATGGTGGTGTCGATTTCAGTTTCGAGTGCATCGGCAACGTCGACGTGATGCGCGCCGCACTCGAGTGTTGCCACAAGGGCTGGGGCGAGTCGGTGATCATCGGCGTCGCGGGTGCCGGTCAGGAGATCCGCACACGACCGTTCCAACTGGTGACCGGACGCGTCTGGCGCGGCTCCGCATTCGGTGGCGTCAAAGGTCGCACACAACTGCCCGGGATGGTCGATGACGCGATGCGCGGCGCCATCGAACTCGATCCGTTCATCACGCACACCTTGCCGCTCGATCGCATCAATGAAGCCTTCGACTTGATGCATGAAGGCAAGTCGATCCGCACCGTCATCCACTTCTGAGCACAACCATGCAAAGACTTGAACACCGCGCCTGTTTCGGCGGCTGGCAGGATGTCTGGCGGCATGACAGCGCCACCCTGGGCTGTGCGATGAACGTTGGCGTGTACCTGCCGCCGCAAGCGGCGCATGGGGCTTGCCCGGTTCTGTATTGGCTGTCCGGACTGACCTGCACCGAGCAGAACGCGATCACCAAAGCCGGTGCGCAGCGATATGCCGCCGAACATGGATTGATTCTGGTGATGCCCGACACCAGCCCGCGTGGTGAAGGCGTGGCCGATGCCGAAGGGTATGACATCGGCCTGGGCGCCGGGTTTTATGTCAATGCCACTCAGGGACCGTGGGCGGCGCACTATCGGATGCACGACTATGTTGTGTTCGAGTTGCCGGCATGGATCGAAGCGCATTTCCCGACGAATGGCCAACGCTCGATCAGCGGCCATTCAATGGGCGGACACGGCGCACTGGTAGCTGCCCTGAAGCACCCGGGCCGTTATCGAAGCGTGTCCGCCTTCGCACCGATCGTCGCACCCAGCTTGGTGCCGTGGGGGCAGAAAGTGATGCGAGCCTATCTGGGCGATGACGCCACGACCTGGCGGGAATGGGATGCCTGTGCGTTGATCGAGCATGCCTCCGAGCGCCTGCACATGCTGATCGATCAGGGCGAAGCGGACGACTTCCTCAAGGAACAGCTCCGTCCCGAACTACTGGAACAAGCCTGCAAGTCGGCAGGTCACGAGTTGACACTTCGTCGCCAGAATGGCTACGACCACAGTTACTACTTCATCGCGAGTTTCATCGGCGAGCACATTGAATGGCATGCGCGGGCTTTGGCCGCCCACTGATTCAAGACAGCGTGTCAGGTTGCCGGCGGAAAGTGCGTAGGTGACGGTATTGCCCAAGTGATCACCCGGAAAACTCCGGGTGATCGGGCGACCCAACACCTTGCCAGCGGGAACCGCCCATGCCATCCATTTCGAGAACTGTCCTGCTCGTTGCGCTGCTGTGCACGGGCCGGATACTCCATGCCGAAAACGCGGTCGTCGGAACCGGTACACCGGCCAGTTGCACCGAAGCGACGCTGAACGCCGCGCTAGCCCTGGTGGTCAACGACATTCAAGGCGGCACACTGAGTTTCAACTGTGGTCCCGACCCGGACATCATCCTGCTCGGCAGTGTGAAAAGCCTGTCCGGCGTGGTGACCATCGATGGCGGCGGAAAAATGACCTTGGACGGCCAGGATGTGACGCGCATCTTCAACGTCAATCCGCGGCCCAATCCGGAAGACATCACCAGTGTGCAGCTCCGAAACATCACGCTGACCCGAGGGAATTCCGGCGCCGAACCTTTTGGTGGCGCCATGCTCGTCAACGCCGGGACAACGGTAGCCCTGGACCGGGTCGTGATCCAGAACTCACTGGCGCCGACTTCGGGGGGTGCCATCGCCACGTTTGCCAATGTGACGCTGAACATCACGAACTCACGCTTCAACTCGAACCTCGCAGCCAACGGCGGTGCCATTGCCACGCGCGCCGCGGTGACCATCGCCGACAGTACGTTCGCGAACAACAACGCCAGCGGCGGCGAAGGCGGTGCGGTGCAGAGTTATGAGCAGAACGCGACGATCTTGCGCAGCTCGTTTCTGGGCAATGGCGCCAGACTGGGTGGCGCGATCTTCAAAACCGAAGCGGTGCTGGAGATTCGCGAGTCGACCTTCTCCGGCAACGGCAGCAGCCAGGACGGTGGCGCGATTTACACGCTCGGCAATGTCCTCGCGGGTGTGATCGACTCGTCGGTCGACGCCAACTCCGCGGTGCGTGACGGGGGTGGCGTATTTGCCAGGGGTCTGCTGGTGCTCGAGAACAGCAACTTTGCCGGCAACACCGCGAATGCCGGTGGCGCGGTACGGATGTTTGGCGGTGAAATGCAGGTCAAGAGAGTGACCATGCGAGACAACATCGCCCAGATAGAAGGCGGCGCCATTTCCGCATTGACCAACTCCGCTTCGCTTTTTGGCGTCAACCCGGATATCCAACGCCTTACGACTCACAACAACACGGTGACTGCCGGAAACGGTGGCGACATTGCCTTGAGCTCCACGAACGCCATCGCGGGCAAGATCGAAAACGCCACACTGATGGGCGCTTCGTCCAGCTCAGGTGGCAGCAGTATTCATCTGACCAATGATGTCCGACTGGACAGCCTGCGTTCGCTGATTTGGGCCCGCGCCGGCACCACATGCTTCACTTCCGCTGGCGCAAACATCAACAGCCTGGGCAGCAATATCGGCGCACTCGGGTGCAGTTTGAATGACCCCACCGACGCCATTTCATCGGCGTTCGCTGGCTTCGGTCTGGGTGAGTTGGCCAACTACGGCGGACCTGTCGAGGTGTATCTGCCATTGCCTGGCAGCGCGGCCATCGATCGGGGCGGCGAGGACTGCTCATTCGATGCACGAAACAAGCCGGCGCCGGTTGATGGTGATGGCAACGGCACTGTGCTGTGTGATGCCGGCGCGGCGGAGCGTCAACTGATCGAGTTGCCGCCGGCGTTGTTTCGCGACGGGTTTGAAACGTTTCAGTGACCGTGACCGAGGCAATCCCGTTCTTGCCTCAGGCGGTATCGCAAGCAGGAGATTGCCGCGCCATTCGGGTTCATCGCAACAGCGAGTCCGGTAAACGGCAAGAGCACAAAGCAGGACTTGCAGTTCATTTGCGCGGCTTGGCAACTTTCGGCCGAAGCACCATCTGGCTGCTGCTGCCGAGATCATGCCATGTGCGGCCTTCGCGTTCGAACATTGACCACACAAACCCTGCACCGACTGCCGCGAACGAAACCCAGGACAGAACCAGACGCAGGATCGACTTACCCAGCCCCAACCGCCCGCCCTGTTCGGACAGCACTTCGAGACGCCACGCTTTCATGCCAATGGTCTGCCCGCCCTTGTGCCAGGACCAGGCGTAATACCCGACCAGCAGGAACAACAGCCAAATCTGCAGCAGGAAATGCGGCAACCCTTGACGCATCACCAGATCGACACGATCCACAGGCTTGATGACATAGGCAATCACCATCGCCAGTGCCGTACCGATGAACAACAGTGCCGCGACTGGCAAGAGGTCGTACACGCCGGCCGCCAGACGCCGCCACAAGGGTGCCGGCGCAAGTTGAACCACAGCAGTGTCAGGCGGCATCACGTGTGCGTCGCAGGTGAACCAGCAACAAGCTCACGGCCGCGGGCGTGACACCGGATATACGTCCTGCCTGACCAAGCGTTTCAGGTCTGGCCCGCATCAGCTTTTGCCGGATCTCGGCGGACAATCCCGACACTTCGTCGAACCGGAAGTCTTCCGGGAACCGCATTTCCTCGTGACGCCGGTTGCGATCGATCTCGTCCTGCTGGCGATCGAGATAGCCCGCATACTTCACGCGCACTTCGACTTGTTCAGCCACCTGGACATCATCGACCCCAGGTCCGATACCACTGACGCGCATCAAATCGGCATAACCAATGCCAGGACGGCGCAGCAGTTCTTCGGCGGAACACTCTCGCGATACCGGTTGGGCGAGCGTCTCACTGATCTGCTGTCCCAGCGTATTGTTCGGTGCGGCCCAGATCGACTTGAGTCGTTCGTGTTCGCGCGCGACGGCATCACGCTTTGTATCGAAACGCTGGAACTGTTCATCGGTGACCAACCCGAGCCGGTGACCGGTCTCGGTCAGGCGGATGTCGGCGTTGTCCTCGCGCAGATGCAGGCGATATTCGGCGCGCGACGTGAACATGCGATAGGGCTCGGTCGTTCCGTTGCTGATCAGATCATCGATCAGGACGCCGATGTAGGCTTCGTCACGACGTGGGCTCCACGGCTCGCGACCAGCAGTCTGCAATGCAGCATTGAGCCCGGCCATGAGCCCCTGGGCCGCGGCTTCTTCGTAACCGGTTGTACCGTTGATCTGACCGGCGAAGAACAAACCGTCGATCGCCTTGGTTTCCAACGAAGACTTGAGTCCCCGCGGATCGAAATAATCGTATTCGATGGCGTAACCCGGACGCGTTATGTGCGCCTGCTCCATACCCGGGATCGAGCGCACCAACTGCAACTGCACGTCGAACGGCAAGGATGTGGAAATGCCGTTCGGATAAATCTCGTGCGTCTCGAGCCCTTCCGGTTCGATGAAGATCTGGTGCGAATCCTTGTCGGCAAATCGCACGATCTTGTCTTCGATGCTCGGGCAATAGCGCGGGCCAACGCCTTCAATCTTGCCGGTGTACAACGGCGAACGATCGAGTGCCGAACGAATGATGTCGTGCGTGTGGACACTGGTCTGGGTGATGAAGCAGCTGACCTGACGCGGATGCTCTGTAACGCTGCCGGTGAACGAGAACACCGGCATGGGCGTGTCCCCCGGTTGTTCCTGCATTCGGGCGAAGTCGATGCTGCGTCCGTCGATTCGTGGCGGAGTACCGGTCTTCAGCCGATCGACTCCGAGGCTCATTTCGCGCAGCCGTTCGGCCAAGGCCTGAGCCGGTGGATCACCTGCCCGGCCGCCGGCGTAGTGCTCGAGGCCAATATGGATCTTGCCGGCGAGGAACGTGCCTGCGGTCAGGACTACCGCCGGGGCATGAAACGACAGGCCCATCTGCGTCACGACACCCTGCACCGAACCGCTCTCGACGATCAAGTCGGTACAGGCTTGCTGGAACAGGGTGAGATTGGGTGTCCGCTCCAGCACTCTGCGAACGTAGGCACGATACAGGGCACGGTCCGCCTGACAACGAGTGGCCCGAACCGCCGGCCCCTTGCTGGAGTTCAAGGTGCGCCACTGAATGCCGGCGTGGTCGGCGGCATGCGCCATGATGCCACCCAAGGCATCAATCTCCCTGACCAGGTGCCCCTTGCCGATGCCCCCGATCGCCGGGTTGCACGACATTTGACCAAGCGTCTCGATGTTGTGCGTCAGCAGAAGCGTCCGCGCACCGGCACGTGCCGCAGCGAGACAGGCTTCCGTGCCGGCATGGCCACCACCGACGACGATGACATCAAACTGGACCGGGTACTTCATGGACGGATGGTTCCTGACCTGACAAGACGGGGCACATTATGCCGTGCCGCGACCAGTGGGGTGCGGCATGTTTCAAATTCGCCGACCTCAGCAACAAATCGTCGATGCTGCAAGAGTTTGTCATCATTGGTTCGGGGGGCTCGACTTTGGCGAGACTTCTGCGACATTTGTGCTGCACATGTCCGGGTGAGCCCAATTCCGACACACAGGCCCAAGTGCCTGTGCAACAACGTACCGAGGATGCGGATCGGTTGGGTATACGAGCACAGGGGCTCGTTTTGCGCCGGACTTGGAAGCAAACCCACGGTCCAGTCTTTTCACGGATGAAAAGACTGGCACCCGGTGGTCTGAGAGGAACAGGGGGAATCCTTTTCGACCATTTCTACCGGGTGCCAGCGACCCTGCGACAAACCCCTCGGTGTTCAGCCCTCTGACCTTCAGCGCGACTCGGAATTTCGAGCCTCAGCCTGCGTCCAGTTCCCTTGAGGATTGCCGTTTTGACCTTGAGCCCCATACAGCCGGGCTGCCTTCATGAACGTGACGGAGTGTTTCCAGCAACTCCGCTTGTCGGCCGAGTCTATCCGTTTACGCCCCAAATTCAATCATTCCAACGGCGGTTTGATTTGTTTACAGCCAGTTCACCCCGGTTCACAACCGAAACGTGACCCATGGCACACAAACTGCTTGAACTACTTCGCAGTTGGAACCTGCAGACTGGAGATTCAAATGGACCATGGATTAGCGCACCTCGGAATGGACCCGGTTGCCATGCACCACGATGTACTGATCGAAATCGGTCGCGTCGATATGGCACTGGACGAAGTACGGCTTCGCAACGATGCCGAACCCGAAGTGGCAAAACTGTGTGCGCGTC
>JBEIPT010000588.1:0-1851 GCA_040376895.1 Lysobacteraceae bacterium
CGTCCAGCCCTTGCGGCGGAAATCCCACAGCGAAGCGAACAGCACGTTCGGGTCCTTCGGGTCCATCGACAAACCGCCACAACCGGTCGACAGGTTCGAGCCCTTCAGCACGAGTGACCAATTGGCACCGCCGTCGGTGGTCTTGTAGAGCCCGCGATCCGCGCTGTCGCTCCACAGTTTGCCGGGCGCACAGGCGTACACGGTGTTCGAATCCTTCGGGTGCACGAGGATGCGCGTAATGCGCTCCGAACCGGCAAGACCCATGTTCTTCCAGGATTCACCGCCGTCGTCGGATCGGTATATGCCGTCGCCGATCGACACCGAGTTGCGGGTCCAGCTTTCGCCCGTGCCCGCCCAGACGATTTTCCGGTTCGACGGATCGACGGCGAGGGCACCGATCGATTGCACGGACTGTTTGTCGAAAACAGGCTTGAAGGTGGTTGTGCCGTCGGAGGATTTCCAGACACCACCACTCGCGGCACCGACGAACACGACGGTCTTGCCGTTGTCGTTGTAGGCCGCCAGCGCACTGATGCGCCCGCTCATCTGGGCCGAACCGATGTTGCGGATGCCGAGGCCGTTGATGGCCGAGGAATCGAATTCGGCATGGGCCGTGAACGAGGTCCCGAGGCCGATCAATCCGATGATCGCTAAATTTTTCATGAGTGGTTCCTCAGGGTTGTTTGGTCGTGGCCGGGAAAGCGAACTGAGCGGCATCCATCGTCTCGTTCACCTCCATCGAGGTCACTTCGATCTTGCCTTTTTCGTCGCTGCTCGAACCTTTGGCGCCGGAATCGATGGCGGTCGCAAAATAGACCCCGCCAAACTTCTCGTAGTCGCCGAGGTCGGTTTCGGACTCTTGTTCGGAGCCGCGAATGAACTGTTTGTTCTGAGTGCGGATCTCGAGGAAATGGTCGGGATCGAAGAAGTAGACAACCTCGTTTCCGTCTTTCAGCACCACTCGGAGCTTGTGCGCGAGTGTGCCGTCGACATCTTCGGTGCCGAGATAGCTGACCTTGTGGCCCTTCGATGCGTAGTCCACCAGGGGGCCGTCCAGATCGGCCGAAACGGCAAAGATCTTTGCCATGTCGTCCGGCAGTTTCTCCGGATCCTTGCGACCGCCGAACGGCGAAATCTGCCAGGCCTGTTGGCCGTCATAAGCCTGGATCTGTGTCATGCCCTGCAGGGTGAACTCGTTGCGAACGAGCCCCGGGCGGCTGATTTTCTGTGCGAAGTCGGCCTCGAAGCCGCCGCCGCCGCGGAATTTCCCGACCAGATTGATGGACTGCAGCGCCTTGATCGCCGCGATTCCGCCCTTGGCTTCAATGTTCTTCGCGATCAACTCGTCGGCGTCCATCGGATGGGCGGCAGACGACAACACCACAAGCATCACGCCTGCGACCAGACGATTACGGTACATGGATATCTCCCTTTGATTTTCCCGATCGGCACTCCGACCCGAGACTGAGCAACTGTAGCCCGTTCAAAGCGTCCGTCCATGTTCCAATGGTCACAGGGTGACTACTGGCGGATCAGCAGGTCCGGGATCAGCCACTGAGGGAGTGGTTTCCGTGGGAGTGACTATTGCGGAGGTAGTGACTATGGGCGTGGTCACTGTGGGAGCGGCTTCAGCCGCGATCGGGCGGCAGCACAGGCTCTGTGGGATTCCTGGCCCCGCGTCAGGCCAAATCACAACCAAGAGATTGCCGCTACTCCCTTCGGCAAAAAAAGGCCGCCTCGCGGCGGCCTTTCTCCGAGCAGTGAATCGATTTACTTCACGCCGTGCATCAGTTTCTGGATCAGCGGCGCGATCAGGAACAGCAGCACGCCGAAGCCGATCAACGACCAGAA
>JBEIPT010000193.1:0-7092 GCA_040376895.1 Lysobacteraceae bacterium
AGTCCGAGCCCGGAATTGCACGAGAACGTTGCGTTGAGCGCCGGTGACGCCGCTGCCTGAGCGGTGCAATGAACCGTCGCGCCGATGCGCACTTCGATGTCTGCCGTCGCTTCGGCTCCATTGCCGGTGATCGTCGCGGAGGGCGGAATCGTGACGCTGGAACCATTGGTCGGACTGGTAATGGCGGGAGCTGCAGCAACCGTATCGATCGTCACATTGAGACCGTTGCTGACTGCCGCCTGGCCTGCGCCGTTGATCTCGCGCACGGTGAACGCGTACGTGCCGTCGGCAAGAGCCGGCGGTGTCAACGAGTACGTGCTGCTCCGGCAGAGATGCCGTGCCCGCGCGGCAGGCTCGGTGCCATTGACCAGCAGAATGGCGGTCTCACCGACGACGCAGGTACCGGTGAACGTGGGCGTATTGTCGTTCGTGATGTTGTCGGTGTTTGATCGTCCGGAGTCGCTGGCAGCCAGCAGGTCTGGCGTGCCGGCTGGAGTCGGTGCAGGGTCGGCGAGGAATCGGGCGCTGCCCATATCGCCACCTGCTGCATAACCGACCATCACCTGACGGCCATCGCCGAGCAACAGCCCGCCCGAGCCCGCATCGATCGCAGATGACAAAACCGGCTGCACCAGTCCGGCCGATCCGAATGTCGTGTCGAGCGAGCCGTCATCCCAGTTCACCCGGGTCATCAGAAAATCGTTGCTGGTGCCCCCCGACAGAATCGTCGTGCCACCGAATACCACGAGTTTCTCGTCGAACTGAAGCGAGCCGGCACTGAACTGATCGATGCGTCCGGCACCATTGTCGATGACGGCAAATCCATTCGTTCCGAAAGCAGTGTCCACAGAGCCGTCGGTGTTCAGGCGACCCACACGCAACATGTTGCGGTCGGGGCTGCCGGTGTTTGCGCGCCCGGCGATCAGGATCTTGCCGGTCGGCAGCACGCCGATGTACTCGATGTCGTTGCGCGGGATATTGCCGGTACCGTTGGTCAGCACCAGGATGCCGTCACCGTCGAATCCGGTATCGAGCGAACCATTGATGTTCAGCCGAATCACTGCGTATTGTGTGCCGCCGCTGACCGTGGTCGAACCTGCCACCAGAATCCTGTCGTCCGATTGCACGGCAGCAGCCCAGGCGCTATCGATGCCTGCGCCGATGCTGACGCGACGCAAACCGGTGCTGTTGAACGTGGTGTCGGCAGCGCCTGCGGTGGTGAAACGCGCCACGGCAAAATCCCAGTCGGTCGACACATCACTGGTCGAACCGAACACGATCGCCCGGCCGGTACTGTCCAGCACGACGCCCGCAGCATTGGCACCATTGGTTCCAAAAGTAGCCTCGGCGATGCCATCGCCGCTGTAGCCGGTGTCGAGCGCACCGACAGTGGTGAAACGAAACGCCGCGAGTCGTGGCGCAAATGGCGCCGAGAGATTCGTCCGGTTGGCAGCAACCACAGGTTTCCCATCCGATTGCACGACGACACCCATGCCGACATCGTTGGTGCTGGCCAACAAGGGGAAGGCCAGGCCATCCGCATCAAAACCTGTGTCGAGAGTGCCGTTTGTAGCGTGGCGGGCAAGCACTACGTCGGTGTGCGTTGCCAGATCGGTGCTGCCAGCGATGTACAACGCACCGCTGCCGTTCACCGCTGCGCCTTCCGCGTAATCGACGCTACCGCCAGTGAGTTGGCGCAGGCTGATGCCATCGCCATCATACGAGGTGTCGAGGATGCCATTTGCGGTCAGGCGTGCCACCGAAATCTGCGATGACGTGGCAACGGTGTCGTAGGCGTAACCGGATAGCAGATACTTGCCATCACTTTGCACGGTACCTGCGAGCGCGTTGCCGATCGGCGCGCCGGGGTTCACGACGATCTTGCCATCCGAACCGTCACCGAATGTCGTATCCAGTGCTCCGGCCGTGGTGAATCGAGCGGCGCAGGATTTGAAGAAGCCCGAATTGTCATTGTCGCAAGGGCCGCTGGCGATGATTCGACCATCACTCTGGATGCCCATCGCGCGGGCGTCTTCCTGCCCGCCCTGGATGTCGACCGAATTGCTGCCATCGCCGTCGAATGTGGTGTCCAGCGCACCGGTCGTCGCATTCGAACGCGCCACGTACAGGGTTACGAAACCCCCTGAAATGAAGGATCCCACGCCCACCGGGCGCCCGCTGCTGTCCAGTCGCAGTGCGTTATAGCGAGCGCTGGCGGCGGAACCACCGATCATGTGGATCACGACCCCATCACCATCGAATGCGTGATCAGATTGCCGCTGCTGTCGAGTTTGGCGATGCCGGCATTACTACCGGCACGGCCGGCGGCAAAGATGTTGCCACTGCCGTCGATGGCGAGCCCGTTGAAGCGATCCTGCGAAGCGGTGCCATCCATCTCGATGAGGATCTTGCCGTCGCCGCTGAAACCGGTATCCAGGCTGCCGTTCGAATTCAGCCGGATGATCGAGCCGTCGCGGTCCGAACTGCTGGTGTTGTCGCTGTAGCCGGAAACGAGGATTCTGCCGTCCGACTGGACGGCAACCGCCTGGGCACGATCGAATCCCGCAGCCAGTGGACTGACATTCACCAGCAACATGCCGTCACCGCTGAATGTCGTGTCGAGTGAACCATTGGCGTTGTACCGGGCGATGGCAAAGTCGCTGCCATTCGTGAGGCTGTCGGCACCCACTGCGACAATCTTGCCGTCAGACTGCAAAGCCATGGCAAAGATCACGTCGTTGCCGCCCATGATGGTCTTGACTTCACCGCCTGAGCCGAACGACGAGTCGACGCTGCCGTCGCTGTTGTAGCGGGTCAGTGCGAAGTGCTGCAGGCTGCCTTCGTAATAACCGCCGCCCGTGACGATTTTTCCGTCGGATTGGGAGAGCACTGCGTTGGCATCGGAGAACGTGGCCCGAGTCGTGATGTTGACCAACGCCTTGCCGTCGGAGTCGTAGGTGTTGTCAGGATCGCCCGAAGGGTCGAGGGGTGCGGCAACCGAGGCAGCAGCCCCGAGGAGCAAACAAAAGCTCGATGAACGGAATGCTTTCATGTTGGTCCCCTCGCTCAAAGACCGGTGTGGCCCGCGCACCCGCGATCATAGGGCCAATGCCAGGCCCGCAGTTATGCCGCGTCTGGCTGGTGGCCGGATCAGGAGAACAAGTCCGCCTGCTCGCCGGGTTGCGGAGGCACCCGGAACAGATCGCAGCGCAACGCTGTCTGTTCGCGCCGCTCCAGCCCAAACTTCTTGCAGGCAACGCGAAACCGCTGGCGGATGAGCTCCCCGAACACGCCCTGACCCTGCATGCGGTGGAAAAAACGGGCGTCGTAATCCTTGCCACCGCGCAGATCCTGGATGCGGTGCATGACGTGTTCGGCGCGGTCGGGGAAGTGCAGGGCGAGCCATTCCCGGAACAGGTCCTTCACTTCGTGGGGCAGGCGGATCAGGGTGTAGCTGGCGTGGATGGCACCAGCACCGGCGGCGGCTTCGAGGATGGCCTCGAGGTCCTGATCACTGATCACCGGAATGATCGGGGCGACAAACACGCCGGCGGGCACGCCCGCCGCATTGAGCCGGGCGATTGCTTCGATGCGTCGATGCGGCGCCGTGGCACGCGGTTCGAGGATGGCCGACAGGCGATTGTCCATGGACGTCACGGACAGAAACACTTGCACCAACTGTCGTTCGGCCAGCAACTTCAGCAGATCCAGGTCGCGCTCGACCAGGCTGTTCTTTGTGATGATCGTCAGCGGATGCTGGTACTCAAGCAGCACCTCCAGGACCTGGCGCGTGATGCGATGCTCGCGCTCGATGGGCTGGTACGGGTCGGTATTGGCACCCAGGTTGATGGCCGAGACTTTGTGGCCAGGTTTGCGCAGTTCGCCACGAAGGAGTTCGGCGGCGTTGGTCTTGGCGAACAGTTTGGTCTCGAAATCGAGGCCGGCCGACAGGTTCAGATAGCCGTGGGAGGGACGCGCATAACAATAGACGCAGCCATGCTCACAACCTCGGTATGGGTTCAGCGACAGGTCGAAGGGCAAATCCGGCGACTGATTGCGGCTGATGATCGAGCGGGCAGTTTCGGACCGGACTTCGGTTTTCGGGCGTTCGGGTTCGCCCGCTTCCCGGAACCAGCCGTCGTCGAACGCCTCGGTCCGGGTCGACTCGAAACGGCCTTCCTGGTTGCTGGCGCTGCCGCGGCCCTTGATCGGCGCCGGTTTGTCCGATGGCGGGTTCATGGGTCCATTTTTGCACGATCAGGCTGACGCAAGCCCCAAACTGTGCGGTACGGCGTTGCGACCCGGGAAATGTTCGGGCTAGCATCGGGAATGGGCACAACCAACGAGCCGCTGGGCAAGCAGTCTGTTGGCGCGAATCCGGGCGTGTACCGGACACGTAATGTTGAGAAGCGCCAGGATGGCGTTTCGAGACTGCCTTCAAAGTTGTTTCCGCACGAACCTTGGAGTTCGACGACGTGAGCAGAAGGATTGACATCAGGGCCGGTGAGTACTTGTTCCGGGAGGGCGACGCGCCCACCTCGGCATTCCTGATTCAATCCGGTCGCATCGAGATTTCCACGCACCAGGATGGTCACCCGCTGGTGCTGAGTGTTCTGAATGCAGGTGACCTGCTCGGCGAGATGGCGGTGATCGACGATGCACCGCGAACTGCTGATGCCCGGGCGCTGGACGACGCTACCTTGATCGAGGTCGATCGCACTCAGATCAATGAACGCATCGATAGCGCCGACCCGATTGTACGCGCATTGTTGCGTGGCCAGTTGTTCCGCTACCGGACCGCGCTGGCGCAGTTGCGCAGCAGCACCGGAGGTAGCGCTGCGGCCGCGAACTTTCCGGCGCAGAACCCACAGATGGACGCCGACGGTTACGACGACACCGCGGTAGCCAAGATCTGGCTCGAGACACAATTGCGGGAAGCGCTGGCCAATCGCGAACTGGATGTGCGCTTCCAGCCCATCTACGAAATCGCCGAACGGCGGATTGCCGGATACGAAGCATTGGTGCGCTGGACACATCCGACGCGCGGCCCGGTGTCGCCGATGGAATTTATTGCTCTGGCTGAGGAAACTTCGCTGATCCTTCCGGTCGGCGAGTACGTACTCGACCGGGTGGCCGAAGCTTTGGCGGAAATTGCGTTGCTTGGCCCCGCCGAAATGCCGTTCGTCGCCGTCAACATGTCAGGTCGGCAAATGGCCGAGGCCGACATGCTCTCGGCCATCAACGTGGCTGCCGAAAAACACGGAATCGACCGACGTCTGTTCAAGGTTGAGGTGACCGAAAGCCTGACGCTGGACTATGCGCGGGTCGGTGACCTGATCTCGCGTTGCCATGCCGTGGGCATCAAGGTAGCGCTGGACGACTTCGGGACCGGCTACTCGAATCTCGGGCATCTGCACAAACTGCGCTTCAACACCGTCAAGCTCGACCAGGGGTTCGTGCGCCAGATGCTCGATGCCCCGCGATGTTTTGCGATCGTGCAGGCGATCGTCGACATGGTACGCACGCTCGATGCTGATCTGGTTGCCGAAGGTGTCGAGACCCAAGCGCAGCTGGATGCCCTGGGCTCGATGAATTGCCGATATGCGCAGGGCTACCTGATTGGCAAGCCGCAATCGCTGGCCGAAATCAAGGGAAACCACATTTCATGAGCAAACAGAAATTCTATGCGCCGCGACGACGGAACTGGTTGAAACCAATCGTGTTCGGAGTGGAAGTTCCACTGTTCTGGTTTCCGATGGCTCTGGCTGCGTGCGGGCTGATTGTCCATTACCTGATCCGCACCGAAGTCCAGTTGTGGGCGGATCATTTCCTGGACGGGTACCGGTGGATTGGCGTGGCCAGGCATGGTGCGGTCGACTACACGCTGAATGGTCAGTTTCAGGTTGAGTCATTGGCCATTGAGCCGGACAGCAATGACCCCAGTGCGACGATCCGGGTCGATCGCATCGAAGTCAGGTCGCCGGGGCGTTGGTGGTTGTTGCGCACCCAGTTGCCGAGTTTCGACTTTTCGTCATTCGGGAAGCCGGTCAATCCGAAGCGCCGGGAAATGGACCGCCTGCCTCCAGCAGACCGATTGGATGTTCTGGTTCATGGCATCGACTGGGGTGCCTACGGGTCCGAGTTCGTATTGCCCGAAATCGACTGGGTCGGCCCTTACAGTGGGGCATTGTTCGAAGCGGCCGGATGTGAACGCGATTGGTGGTGGCACGGCAATGACTTTACGGATCAATTGCGGCTCAACACGCCTGATGGCGACATCTCGATCAAGTTCGAAGTGCTCGGAGACCGTGAGTTGCGTTCCCGCGTCGAGTTCGGCAGTACCCTCAGTTCCCGAACCATTCTTGAGCGACGGTTTCGCCTCGACAACGCTCACGACTTCGTCAATACCGATCCCGAGGAATGGCGGACCGAGGAGACCCGGTTACAGGTTGTCGATCACGGTTTCGTGGCGGCGCGGAATCGACACTGTGCGGAAGCTGCGGGCATCACGGAAGCGGAGTTCATCGAACGGCATTTGGCATCGGTCGAACGGTTGATGCTGGCGAAGGGTCTGAAATGGAGCGACGCGATGAAGTCTGCCTATCGCAGGCATGCCGAAAGTGGCGCCGAGATCATCTGGGAGACGCACTACGGCAAGGGCATTGCTTACGAAGATATCGCGCACAGAAGTGATGCCGCCGTGTTCACGGTGATGAATGCCTCCTTGAACATTGCCGGCGGACCGGAAGTGCCTTATCGGCCGGAAGTGGTGACACCAAAGCCGATTCCGATCTCGAGTGATCTTGATTCAGTGTATGCGTTGCTCCGTCTGGAGCAGGGTTTGGGGGCTTTGCCCGAGTTGTCCGATGTAGCCAATGATTCCGCAAAACGCCCAAAATCTTTCCGGTTTCGGGTTGACGAAAAAGGCGACGAGTACACTAAACGCAAGGCCGAGGCCTATCCGGAAAACGTGATCATTTCGCTGCCGCCCGATTTTGACGTACCCAAAGATCAACTGCCGGCGTACGTGGGCCGACTCGTGCAGGTGGATCTGATCAATGGCAGCAAACACCGGGGTCATGTCGAGTCGGA
>JBEIPT010000586.1:0-1870 GCA_040376895.1 Lysobacteraceae bacterium
ATCTGGAACATGGAAGACAAGGGCGCGACCTTCGTCTACGGCGACATCCCGGCGCACCTGGCCGACAAGGCTGCGGAAGCGCGCGCGTTCATGGTCGAAGCTGCCGCCGAAGCCACTGAAGAAATGATGGACAAGTACCTCAACGAGGGCGAGCTGACGGAAGATGAAATCATCGCCGGCATCCGCGCCCGCACGCTGAAGGTCGAAATCGTTCCCGTCTTCTGCGGCACCGCCTTCAAGAACAAGGGCGTGCAGGCCATGCTCGACGCCGTCGTGCAGCTGCTGCCGTCGCCTGCCGACCGTCCGCCGGTCAAGGGCATCGACGAAGACGACAAGGAAGCCACCCGTACCGCCGAAGACACCTCGCCGTTCTCGGCGCTGGCGTTCAAGATCATGACCGACCCCTTCGTGGGCTCGCTGACCTTCTTCCGCGTCTATTCGGGCACCCTGAATTCGGGCGACCAGGTCTACAACCCGGTCAAGTCGAAGAAGGAGCGCATCGGCCGCATCCTGCAGATGCACGCGAACAACCGTGAGGAAATCAAGGAAGTCCGCGCCGGCGACATCGCCGCAGCGGTCGGCCTGAAGGACGTCACCACCGGCGACACGCTGTGCGCGCAGGACCACATCATCACGCTCGAGCGCATGACGTTCCCGGAGCCGGTGATCTCGATGGCGGTCGAGCCGAAGACCAAGTCGGACCAGGAAAAGATGGGCATCGCCCTGGGCCGTCTGGCGCAGGAAGATCCCTCGTTCCGCGTGCGCACCGACGAGGAATCGGGCCAGACCATCATCGCCGGCATGGGCGAGCTGCACCTGGACATCATCGTCGACCGCATGCGTCGCGAGTTCAATGTGGAAGCGAACGTCGGCAAGCCGCAGGTGGCCTACCGTGAAACCATCCGCAAGTCGGACGTGAAGTCGGACTACAAGCACGCCAAGCAATCCGGTGGTAAGGGTCAGTACGGCCACGTCGTGATCGAGCTGTCGCCGATGAACGAAGCGGACCGTGCCGACGAGGATGTGAAGAACGATTTCCTGTTCGTCAACGACATCACCGGTGGCGTGATTCCGAAGGAATTCATCCCGGCCGTCGAAAAGGGTCTGCGCGAAACCATCACCAGCGGTCCGCTCGCCGGCTTCCCGGTGGTGAACGTGAAGGTCAAGCTGGTCTTCGGTTCGTACCACGACGTCGACTCGTCGGAAATGGCGTTCAAGCTCGCCGCGTCGATGGCGTTCAAGGAAGGCTTCCGCAAGGCCGATCCGGTTCTGCTGGAGCCGATGATGAAGGTCGAGGTCGTGACGCCGGAAGAGTACGTCGGCGACGTGATGGGCGACCTGAGCCGTCGTCGCGGCCTGCTCCAGGGCCAGGACGACACGCCGTCGGGCAAGACCATCAACGCGATGGTGCCGCTGGGCGAAATGTTCGGTTACGCGACCACCATCCGCTCGCTGACCCAGGGTCGCGCGACGTTCACGATGGAATTCGACCACTACGCCGAAGCGCCGACCAACATCGCCGAAGCGGTCATCAAGAAGAGCTGAGGTTCGTGAGCCGAGGCGCGGGATCCGCAATCGCAGCGGATCCCGACTCCCCGGCGCAGGAATCCCGAATCAACAATCCAGTCATTTCAGAGAGACATCA
The DNA here is from genome assembly GCA_040376895.1 of Lysobacteraceae bacterium. Classification (GTDB taxonomy): domain Bacteria; phylum Pseudomonadota; class Gammaproteobacteria; order Xanthomonadales; family Ahniellaceae; genus Ahniella. The sequence goes on from JBEIPT010000586.1 coordinate 1,646, forward strand.
CCATGGCAAAGGGTAAGTTCGAGCGCACCAAGCCGCACGTGAACGTGGGCACGATCGGTCACGTTGACCACGGCAAGACGACGCTGACCGCTGCGCTGACCAAGATCGGTGCCGAGCGTTTCGGCGGCGAATTCAAGGCCTATGACCAGATCGACGCGGCGCCGGAAGAAAAAGCGCGCGGCATCACGATCTCGACCGCGCACGTGGAATACGAGTCACCGACCC
>JBEIPT010000525.1:0-2399 GCA_040376895.1 Lysobacteraceae bacterium
TCATCGACGGTAAAACCGCGCGGCGTCGCCGATGCGGCACAAGCGGCGGCCAGCAGGCCGGTACTCAACAGAATGCGCTTTAACATGACCTCTCCCTGAAACAAGAACCGACATGGTATTGGCTTTGCCGGCTGGTTCGGAAGGGCCATTGGTCTGGCTACTTCAACCGACGCTCCCGCAACCGGCTAAGAACATCCGACAAGCTGCGCCCACGCGCGTGCATCAGCACGGTCAGGTGGTAGATCAGGTCGGCTGCTTCATTGACCAGCGCGTCTTCGTCCTGCGCCACTGCGGCCAACGCTGTCTCGACGCCCTCCTCGCCCACTTTCTGCGCTACACGCCGAACGCCTTCTTCGAGCAGACGGGTCGTATAACTGCCCGCCGGCCGGGTTCTGACCCGTTCGGCCACCAGCGCATCAAGGATCAAGGCCTCGGCGGCGATCGGTTCGACACTGGGGTCAAAACATGATTCGCAACCGCGATGGCAGGTTGGGCCATTCGGGCGCGCCAGGATGAGCACACTGTCGGCGTCACAATCCGTGTGCATCGAAACGAGGTCGAGGAAGTGCCCTGAGGTTTCGCCCTTCGTCCAGAGACGATCCTTGCTGCGACTGAAGAACGTGACGCGTCCGCTGGTTCGCGTGAGCATCAGCGCCGCTTCGTTGACATAACCCTGCATCAACACACGACCCGAACTGGCATCCTGCACGATGGCCGGCAACAGGCCGTTGCCTTTGCTCCAATCCAGACTGCCGATTTCGAAGCTCATGAGCGAATCACGTGTCCTTGTTGCTGCAATTGGCGCTTCAGCACCGGAATCGGCAAGGCGCCGCTGTGGAACACACTGGCTGCCAGCGCACCATCGACGTCGGCCTGTTTGAATACTACGTCGAAATGGGCTGCCTCACCGGCGCCACCGGAAGCGATCAACGGCACCTTGCAGAGCTTGCGGACCGCCTGCAACTGTTCGATGTCGTAACCGCGCCGGACGCCGTCATGGGACATGCAGTTGAGCACGATCTCGCCGGCGCCGAGCTCCTGCACCCGCGCGACCCATTCCAGCGTATCGACAGCCGCACGATCGGTTCGGTTCGGATCCCCGGTGAATCGGTAGACACACCAACGCCCGTCCTGCCATTGGCTGTCGATCCCGACCACCACACACTGAACACCAAATGCATCGGCGATTTCACTGATCAGTTCCGGCCGCAACAAGGCAGGCGTATTGATCGAAATCTTGTCGGCACCGGCAAACAGCATGCGCCGCGCATCGGCCACCGAGCGGATACCGCCAGCGACGCAGAAGGGAATGTCCAACTGCTCGGAGATCCGGCTGACCCAGGCTGGATCGGCACTTCGCCCCTCCGGGCTGGCGCTGATGTCGTAGAACACGAGCTCGTCGGCACCCTCGTTGCGATAACGCACCGCGAGTTCCTCGATGCCACCCATCACCACGTGATCCTTGAACCGCACGCCTTTGACGACCTGGCCATCGCGGACGTCCAGACAGGGAATGATGCGCCGACTCAACATTCGATGGCGTCCTTCAGGCTGAACTTGCCTTCGAGCAACGCGCGCCCGATCACACAGGCCGCCGCACCGCTGTCCTTCAACGCGCGGACATCATCGAGGCTGCCGATACCACCGGAAGCGATCACGCGGGCACGCGATTCGACTTTGCCGAGCGTGCGGTACAACTGTACGTTCGGGCCGGTCATCATGCCGTCGCGATCGATATCGGTGCACAGGAAATCCCTGAAGCCCGCACCGAGCAGATCGGCGAAACGTTCGCTGAGCCGGAAGCCGGAATCTTCGGTCCAACCATGAACCGGCAGGCGCCAGATGCCGTCTTCGTCACGTTTGGCATCCAGCGCGATGACGATCCGGTCAAAACCATATCGCTCACCCCATCGACTGACGCGCTCAGGATCCTTCACCGCCATGCTGCCGATCACAACCCGACTCGCACCAATCGCCAGCAGCAACTCGATGTCGCTTTCATTGCGCACGCCGCCACCCACCTGCACACCACCGTGGAAGCGATAGATCAGGTCGCGAATCAATTCGCGTTGTGTCGATGCACCGTCTTTTGCGGCGTCCAGATCCACCAGATGCAGGTGCTTCGCGCCATCGCGGGAGAAGTTGTCGACCCAAGCCTGAGGCTCGTCGGCAAACGTGGTTTGCTGAGCGTAGTCACCCTGTTTGAGCCGCACGACACGATGGTTGCGAAGGTCGATTGCCGGAATCCGGATCATGAGTTCATCCCGATGAAATTGCGGAGCAAACGTGCGCCCACGTCGGCGGATCGTTCGGGGTGCAATTGTGCCCCGAACACCCGGCCGTTCCCCACGACCGCCGAAAACGGCTGGCCATAGTCACATTCGGCGAGCGTATCCGGA
>JBEIPT010000374.1:0-3901 GCA_040376895.1 Lysobacteraceae bacterium
AAATGTGGGGAAACCTCAGGCTGAAGCCGCTCCCACAGGATTGGCCTCATGGCAATTCGCGGCTCTTTGAATGTTGCTGGAATTGATTGCTCAAGCGAAAGTTCCACCGAGTGTCGTCAAGGCCCGAACGAAGTATGCCGTTTTTTGGACATACAAAAAGCTCGCAATGACGGCTGATGGGAGAGTCTCAAGATGGCGAAGTCGCGTTATCCGGCTTCCCGCTCGATGTGCGAACAAGCGCACCTTACGAGCCGATCAATGCTGCCGGACACCAAACAAAAAGGCCCGCAATGCGGGCCCTTTCCGGTTTCGGATGGCGAGAACCTTATTCGATGACAGTCGCGACGTTGATGACGACCGGCGACGTCGGCGCGTTAGGGAACATGCCTTGTGGGGCGGTCTGCACATTCTTGATCGCGTCGACGACTTCAAGGCCGCTGACCACTTTGCCGAACACGGCATAACCCCAGGTCGAGCCGTTTTCCTTGCTGACGTGGTTCAGGAATGCATTGTCGACAGTGTTGATGAAGAACTGCGCGGTTGCCGAATGCGGTTCGCCGGTGCGGGCCATGGCGATCGTGCCACGCAGGTTCGGCAGGCCGTTGTCGGCTTCGTTCGTGACGGGCGAGCGGGTGCCCTTCGGCTGGCCGGTGGCCGTGTAGCCGCCGCCCTGAATCATGAAGGTCGGGATGACACGATGGAAAATCGTGCCGTCATAGTGCTTTTCCTTCACGTACTGCAGGAAGTTTTCGACCGACTTGGGTGCCTTGGCCGGCTCGAGTTCAACGATGATCTCGCCCATGTTGGTCTTCAGGGACACGCGCGGTTTGGCCGCTTCGGCCGGCTTTTCGGCGGCGGCAGGTGCTGGAGTCTGGGCATTTGCATTGACCATCAGACCAAGGGACAGCAGGACAACGGCGAACTTCTGGAAACGATTCATGGCCACTCCGGTGAATTGGAATCGAGGTTGGGGAAATTGGAACTACTGGGAGCTCCGCCGGCGGGCGAAGTTCCCGGCTGGCGGGTTCAGGCACTGCGTTGGCGCAGGCGGTCAAGCACGGATTTGCGGTCGAAGTTGAAGTTGCCGGTTTCCTGCTGGACGAATCCGATGGCCGCATAGGCATTCACGAAATCGACCACTTCACCGAGCGTCGCGCCAGAACCGTCGGCGACTTCCGTCAACGGTGCGAAGCCCTTCATCATTGCTGTGGCAATGCGGAAGTGTTTCGGGAATTCGCGCTCAATCTGCGGCCATTTGGTGAGCTTGAACCTGGCGCTGCCATCCAGACCCGGCAACACATTCAGGCCGTTCGACGTGCCCAGCACGTACAACCATAGAAGGCGCGACAGGGGCAGGCCGGAATTGCTGCTGCGGAATTTTTCGGTCTCCGCATCGGTCAGCGGTTTCCATTCGCCAATGGCGATCTCGCCCTGGCAATAACCGAGCAAGGGCTTGAGTGTGAGACCTGCGTAATAACGGTCTTGCGCGGCATCCAGCACGAGCGGCGGTAGACCCGGGCGCTCGATCTTGGCTGCACGAGCCATGTTGTCCGGCACGCAGTAGTCGGCGAGCGTAAGGCCGGCGGCCTTCGGTGCTTCAACCGGCACCGGCAAAACTGGCGCGGCAGCAACGGGCGGCGGCGCGTCAGCCAGGCTCACGGCACGCTGGTTCGGGTTGGTGGTCGGGCGCGCCGGCAACAGGCTCGGTGCGTTGATACCGAAACGGCTTGCTTGTGCCGGCGCAGCAGGTACCGCTGGAACTTGGGCTGGTGTTGGGGCTGGAGCCGGAACTGGCTGTGCTGGCGAAGGCACCGCGACTGGCGCCGCGACAACGGCTGCGGGAGCAGGAGTTGGTGCAGGCGGAGCAGGAGCCGGAATCGGTGGCACAGGAAGGGGAGCCGGGGTCGGAGCCGCGATAGGGGCCGCCGGCACCGCGCGTTGGTTCGGGTCGGTCTTGGGGCGCAAGGGTGCGGTCTGCACCGGCATCGGTGCGATCGGGGTCACCGGTTCGGACTTCGCGGGAATCACTTCGACTGGCTCGGCGGCGGCCATGGCCGGAATCGCTACGTCGATCCCGGCGCGCTGCGCGGCGCGGGCCAGGCTTTGGCGTACGGCGCCGACACCGATCGGGCGGTGCAGGACGTTGTCCTGCTCATGGCCGGTCGAGGCCGTCAGGCAAATGACGTTGCGGCCCTGCGACTGCGCTCGCAGCCAATCCATGTGGCCGTACATCGAATCGGCATCGATGATGATCACGTCGGCGCGGGCGGCATCAGCCGACCATTCCCAGCTCACCGCCGGATCCTTCAGGGAAACCACCACCTGGCGGATCTGGTCCTGCTCGTTCGCCGTGACACTGATCGTGGCGATGGTCAGAAGTTTGCTCATGTGGAAAAGGCTCTCGGTGATGCCAGGGTAGGACCCGCGATTCTGCCACAGGCGTTCGGCCCGTGACGCGGCACGGATATACGACCTTACGATCGTTTCGCGCGGGCAAGCCGGCTGTCAATGCTTGTCGGCGGGTTGGTGAGGGATATACTGCCGAGGCAATCGGGAGTCGTCCGGGAAGTGCCTGCATTGATCCAGTGTGGATCGGTGGCGGCCCCGGCGTTGCCGCCGGGAACCCAAGCACACATGAAAAAAACACACCTGTATTTGCTCGCCCTGATCATCGCCGCGATCGGCTTTGGCGCCTTTGCCTATAAGTGGAAAGTCCTCAAGTTTCCGGTCATGCCCAATGAGCAGACCGAAATCTGGGAAATCCAGGCGCGTGTCGAGTTCGAGCCAACCAAGGGCCCGAACAAGGTCACCCTGCAGATTCCCGGCAACCCGCCCGGGTACGCGGTGATCAACGAAAATTTCCTCGCCCGCGACTACGGCATGAGCATCGAGTCCGGCAAAGGATCTCGAGCCGTGCAGTGGCAGATCCGTCGGGCACGTGGCACACAGGCGCTGTATTACCGCGCCACGGTCTACCGCGACCAGCACGAAGTGATCGACGCCGCCGAACCGAAGCCGCCGACACCCAAGACCTACGAAGAGCCTTATGCGACTGCGCGCGCCGGCTTGCTCGACGCAGTCCGCGAAAAGTCCGTCGACTCGGCCAGTTTTGCCGGAGAACTCGTGCGCCGCTTGCACGATGCCAATCCGAGCCAGGAAGTGCAGTTGCTCACCGAGTCGTTCAACAGTGAACACGATCGGGTGAAACTGTCGAAGGAACTGTTGGCAGACCGCCAGATTGCGGCCCGGATCGTCTATGGCCTCGAATTGGTCGAACAGGACACCGGATCTACGCTGTTGCCGTTCCTGCAGGTCTGGGACGGCGAACGCAAGACGTGGCGAACGCTCAACGCCATCGATGGCGCCGAAGGTTTTCCGGAGAACTTTTTCCTGTGGAGCACGGCCCAGAAGCCGGTGCTGGTGGTCGAGGGCAATCCGGATGCGGACATCGAATTCACGGCCGAACAAAGCCTTGACGATGCGCTGGAAACCGCCAAAGAGCGCCTGAAGGCGAAAGATCGCAATCTCATCGCATACTCACTGCTCGATCTGCCGCTGGACGCGCAGGAGGTGTACCGGATCCTGTTGCTGGTGCCGATTGGCGCCTTTGTCATGCTGCTTCTGCGCAACATCATCGGCATCAAGACTTTCGGTACGTTCATGCCGGTGCTGATTGCCCTGGCGTTCAATTGGACCGGAGTCATTCCCGGCATCATCCTGTTCGCGACGATCATCAGCATGGGGTTGCTCGTGCGCTTCTACATGGAGCGCCTCAAGCTGCTGCTGGTGCCGCGACTGACCGCTGTATTGATCGTGGTGGTGCTGCTGATGGCCCTGGTGTCGGTAGTCAGTCACAAGTTGGATCAGCCGGTCGGCCTGAATGTCGCACTGTTCCCGATGA
>JBEIPT010000036.1:0-14463 GCA_040376895.1 Lysobacteraceae bacterium
AAGGGCTTGGAGTTGTCGTAGAACAGATAACCACCCGGTTCGATTTCTTTCAGGTCCTGATTCCAGGTCTGCGGGTTCATCGCCACCATCAGATCGACACCGCCACGGCGACCCAGCCAACCTTGTTCGGTCACGCGGATTTCGTACCAGGTCGGCAAACCCTGGATATTCGACGGGAAAATATTGCGCGGACTGACCGGAACACCCATGCGCAGAATCGCCTTCGCGAACAACTCGTTCGCCGAAGCCGAGCCGGAGCCGTTGACGTTCGCGAACTTGACGACGAAATCGTTGACGGCGCTGATCTGTACGGGTTTCAACTGTGCATTCATGCGACGACTCCGGCGGCCTGTTTGTCCCGGCACGTCGGACCGGCCTTCGTGGTTTCCAGCAGGAACTTCTGCATGTCCCAGGCGCCCGTCGGGCAACGTTCGGCACACAGACCGCAGTGCAGACAGACATCTTCGTCTTTCACCATCACGCGGCCGGTCTTGACGTGTTCGGACACATACAGCGCCTGCGTGAGGTTCAATGCCGGCGCTGTCAGTTTCTTGCGGAGTTCAGGTTCCTCGGCCACGGCCGTGAACGTGATGCTGTCCATCGGGCAGATGTCGACACAGGCGTCACATTCGATGCAGGCGTCCTTGATGAACACGGTCTGCACGTCGCAGTTCAGGCAGCGCTGCGCTTCCTTGAACGCCGTCGCGGCGTCGAAACCCAGCTCCACTTCGACCTTGATGCTGGCCAGGGTCTTTTCCTTCGGCGCCCAGGGTACGACATAACGCTGGTCACGCGTGATCTCGTTGTCGTAACTCCACTCGTGAATGCCCATCTTCTGCGAGGCGAGGTGCACCATCGGCGGCGGTCGCTGCGTGACGTCCTCACCATGCAGGAACTTGTCGATCGACACCGCGGCATCATGTCCGTGCGCGACGGCCCAGATGATGTTCTTCGGACCAAACGCTGCGTCGCCGCCGAAAAAGACATTCGGAATCGTCGATTGCAGCGTGTTGGCATCCAGCACCGGCAAGCCCCATTTGTCGAATGACAGACCGATGTCGCGCTCGATCCACGGAAAGGCATTCTCCTGACCGACGGCGATCAGTACGTCGTCGCAGTCGATGCGAACGTCCGGCTCACCGGTTGGCACCAGGTTCCGGCGACCGGAGGCGTCGCGTTCGGCACGCACTACTTCGAACGTCATCGCCACCAGCTTGCCACCCTCGTGCACAAACGATTTCGGCACGTGGTAGTTGATGATCGGAATATCTTCATGGATCGCGTCTTCCTTTTCCCAAGGCGACGCCTTCATTTCGTCGAAGCCCGACCGAACGACCACTTTCACGTCTTCGCCGCCAAGGCGACGCGCCGATCGGCAGCAGTCCATGGCTGTGTTGCCGCCACCCAGCACGATCACCCGCTTGCCGATCCTGGTGATGTGCTGGAACGATACCGAAGCGAGCCAGTCGATACCGAGATGAATGTTGGCGGCCGCTTCGGTGCGCCCGGGCAGTTCGAGATCGCGGCCACGCGGTGCGCCGGTACCGACGAAGATCGCGTCGTAACCCTGCGCAAGCACCTGTTTCAAAGAGTCGATTCGCGTGTTGCCGCGAAACTCGACACCCAGGTCGAGAATGAACTGGCATTCCTGATCGATCACCGATTCCGGCAAACGGAAACGCGGCACTTGCGTGCGCATGAAACCGCCGGGTTTCGGATCACCGTCGAATACCGTGACGGCATAACCTTCCGCAGCCAGATCGCGTGCCACGGTCATGGCCGATGGGCCTGCTCCGATACAGGCGACACGCTTGCCATTCGGCGCTTTGGGCGTCGGCATCAACGCGGCGATGTCGTCGCCCTTGTTGTCGGCCGCCACGCGCTTCAGTCGGCAAATCGCCACGGGCTCGGGTTTTGATGCATTACTTTCTTCGACACGACCGCGCCGGCATGCCGGTTCACAGGGTCGATCACAGGTTCGCCCGAGGATTCCGGGAAATACGTTGGAGTGCCAGTTCACCATGTAGGCCGCGTCGTAACGGCCGGCGGCGATCAGACGGATGTATTCCGGCACCGGCGTGTGGGCGGGACAAGCCCACTGACAGTCCACGACCTTGTGGAAGTAATCCGGATTTTTGATATCGGTGGGACGCATGCCAGAACCTCGGGAAAAGGGAACAGGACGATCAAGCCACATCTCACCCGAGCATAGCCCGCCGAGCCCGATTTTCAACAGTTCCGGATACATCCGTTTGCCGCCCACAAAAAAGGCGCGCTTGAGCGCGCCTTTTTGGGTCCGAACCGTTCCGGCTCAGCGCATGTCGCAGTCGCAATGAGCCTGCACGCTGAACGGCAGGCCGGCGTGGCGCTGCTGCATCAGGCGCTCGATCCGTTCGATCTCGGCCTTGCGAAGGTCCATGTCACCGACCATCGGCAGGAACAAGCTGCGAGCATTCAGCAGGCGCGTCAGGCGCGAGCCCCCCATGTCGACCATCATCTGCTCGAATGGGGACAGCGACTTCTCTTCGTACTTGGTCTGGAAGTCCTTGCCGAGTTTCGCGAGCTTGGCAGCATGCGCGAGGGCGGCGTCGAACCCGCCGAGTTCGTCGACCAGGCCGAATTCCTTCGCCTGAGCACCCGACCACACGCGGCCACGGGCGATCCGGTCGATGTCCTCGACTTTCTGGCCCCGGGCCTCGGCGACCTTGCCGATGAAGTCGGCATAACCCTTGTTGATCACGGTCTGGATCAGCTCGCCGACACGCGGGTCGAGCGGACGCGTCGGATCGAATGCGCCTGCCAACCAGGTCGTGCCCACGCCATCCGTGTTCAGTCCAACCTTGCTCATCGCTTCCGGCACGTTGAAGAACAGACCGAAGATGCCGATCGAACCGGTGATCGTGCTTTCGTCGGCGTAGATCCGGTCGGCGTTCATGGAGATCCAATACCCACCGGATGCCGCCAGATTGCCCATCGAGACCACAACCGGCTTTCCGGCCTTCTTCGTCAGCTCGACTTCACGACGGATCAACTCGGACGGGAACACGCCACCACCCGGAGAATTGACGCGCAGCACCAGCGCCTTGACGTTTTCGTCGAGACGAGCCTGGCGGATCAGTTCGCTCGTGGCATCACCACCAACCGTGCCGCCGCTGGCGCTGCCATCGACGATTTCGCCTTCCGCGACAACCACGGCAACCTGCTCATCGGACGGGAATTCCGGCATGGCGTTTTTCAGCGCCAGATACGGTTTGAGGTCGATGTGCTCGTAAGTCTTGCCTTCTTCATCCTTGACGCCACGCTCAACGAGCATTGCTTCGAGTTCATCGCGGGTCTTGAGGCCATCGACCAGCTTTTCCTCGAGCGCGAGCTGGGCCAGGTTACCTCCTTGCGCGACAATTCGTGCCGACAGGTCATCGATGCTGGCCTGCAGGTCCGACGGCGACAGCTTGCGCGCTGCAGCCAACTCGTTCAGGTGCCGGCCCCAGATGTCGTTCATCCAGTGCAGGTCAGCCTCTTCGGCCTCCGGCGACGCGTCACTGCGGATGTATGGCTCGCCTGCCGACTTGTATTCGCCGACGCGAAACAGGTGCGGCTCGATGCCGAACTTGTCGAACGCATCCTTGAAGTAGGTGCGGTAACGGCCAAGACCTTCGAGCAGAGCGGCACCATCCGGATGCAGATAGACCTCGTCGGCTTGTGCGGCCAGCAGCAGCATTCGCTGATCATAGGAGTCGCCATAGGCGATGAGCTGCTTCTTGCTTGCCTTGAATTTCTGCAGCGCAGCGGCCAGATCGCGGGCACTGGCAGCGCCGATCGACGTGATGTTGTGCGGCACCAGCAACACTCGTTCGATGTGCTCGTCTTCGGCTGCGGCTTCGAGTGCCTGCTTGATGTCGCGCAGACGCGTCTCCTGGACGTCTTCGCCCAAGGCTTCAGACAGCGCACGGTCGAACGGCGCTGCCGAGTACTGTTCGACGATCGCGCCTTGCGGCGCAATGACCAGCACGCTGCGCGCTTTGAGCGGCGTACCGCCGCCACTGAGCAATGCGATCACGAAGATCAGCAGGATCATCAGGAAAATGAGATTGAACGTGAGTCGGCGCGAGAATTCCAGGAATTCCCAGATGGCCTTCAGGGTGCGCAGGAACAGGCCGGGACGAGGTGCGTGTGCGGGGGCTTGAGTGGTCATGTTCAATCTTTCGAGGGGCAGTCAGTGCAAGGCAGGGGCCGGATTTTGGTCCTGGCCCTGCCAACGATGGGGTTGCTTGAGCACCATTACAAGGCGCCAGATCAGCAGCAGGGCGGCGGCGCTGAGCCCGGCGGAAAGACCGTACCACAGGCCCGGCGCGCCGCGCGCGAGCCCAAAGGCACAGTACCAACCGGCACCCATGCCAATCGGCCAATACGCCAGCAGGGTGATCATCGCCGGCACCCGGACATCCTTGAGACCGCGCAGGCATGAGGCGGCCAGAACCTGCAGGCCATCGGAGAACTGGAATACGGCAGCCAGCACCAGCAACTGGGCGGCCAGGGCGCGGATCGCCAGATCCTCCGTGTACAAACTCGCAAAAACCATCGGAAACAGGGCCAGCGCGGAAGCCGACACAAATTGGGTGATCAGCGCCAGTTGCAGGCCGATCCGGCACGCCAGGCGCGCGCGCGGCACGTCCTCGGCGCCGGCGGCGTTGCCGACCCGGACCGTCGTTGCCATGCCAAGCCCGAGCGGCACCATGAAGGTCACCGAGGCGATATTGATGGCGATCTGGTGCGCAGCGACGGCAACACTGCCCATACTCCCGATCAGCAAGGCGGACACCACGAACAAGCCACCTTCCATCAAGACCATCAGCGCCATCGGCGCGCCGAGCTTGAGCAGGGGCGTGATCTGCACCATTTCGGGCCGTGCCCAGGACGTGAAGGGGCGCAGGCCACGGTAACGAGGGCTGTGAACGATGAACGCCACCAGCCCCAGGCACTGGAGCCAGGTGGTGACCGCCAACGCGATGCCCGAACCTTGAGCACCGAGTTCGGGGAACCCGAAGCGGCCAAACACCAATACATATCCGAGCACGGCGAGGACGACGAGTCCCATCAGACTCAACACCAGAGTCGGCTTCGCAAACCCGAGTGCTTCGCTGAAGAATCGCAGGCAGAAAGTCAGGACCAGGGCCGGGGCGCCCCAGGCCGCAGCCTTCAGGAACTTCACGGTATCGGGCAGCAGCTCCGGAGCCACATCCATCCAGCGCAGCAACCACTCCCCCTGCAACAGTCCCAGCATCAACACGATGCCGACAACCATCGCCAGCCAGACCGCCTGGGTCATCATCGGCGCAATCTCGTCGCGGCGTTTTGCTCCGTCGAGCTGGCTTACGGTGGGCGTGACGGCGAGCATCAAGCCGAGGCCCACGATGATCACGATCGACCACATGGCACTGCCCAAGCCGACCACGGCCAGCGTGTGCGGCGAATGTTTGCCGGCGATCAGCGTGTCGACTACATTCATCGACATGGCAGCAAGCTGGCCACCGGCCAGCGGCAACGCGAGTTTGATCAAGGCCCGACGCTCGGTGCGCGCGGCCTGTGCGGGTTCCATGTTCATCGGCCGCAGGATACCGGGGTTCGATGCCGAGGTCGTGAAGCGACCGATGCAACCCTTCTCCCGGTTCACGGGAGAAGGTGGCCGAAGGCCGGATGGGCAACATCTTTGGCGCTTGCCGAGACCCAACAAAGTACCGAAGATCGGGCCATGGAATCCTCGCCAACCCCAACGCCTGCCCAGACGCCCGCACCCGCACCCGTGCCTGCGCCCGCGCCTGCCGCAGCGACCGCCACGTCGACGTGCCAGAACTGCCGCTCGCCCTTGCTGGGCGACTTCTGTTACGAGTGCGGCCAGCCAAAGAAGGGCTGGATCCGTCACATCAACGGCATCATCGGCGACCTGCTCGACAGCGTGTTCAACTTCGATTCGCGCACCTTGCGCACGATCGGCCCGCTGTTCTTCCGCCCGGGATTCCTGAGCACGGAATACTTCGACGGTCGGCGTGTGCGTTATGTCACTCCCTTGCGCCTGTATTTTTTCCTGAGCGTGATCGCGTTTCTGCTGGTGGGCTGGAACACGCCGGTCAATACCGGCGATGGGTTCATCACCATCGGTGCGGGCGAAATGTCGAGCCCGGAAGACCAACTGGAAGAGCTGAAGCGCCTGGAGCAGAACGCCGTGTCCGGCCTCGAGGCAGCGAAGGCTCACATGCCGGCGGCGGACTTCGATGTCGCGATCAAGGAGATCCGTGACGAGTTCGGCAAAGACCGCTTGGAATTGCTCGCCGAGATCGAGCAACAAAAGCGGGATCAGGGTCTTACCTTTTCAACAGGCGAAAAACCTGCGCCCCGAACATTGATCCCGAAAACCAAGACCACCCCGGCCACTCCCGATGCTCCGAATCCACAAGGAATTCCGGTATTCACGGATGGCGCATGGCACCCCACCAAGAACCCGGCCCGCGTCAGTTGGCTCGGCGAGCCCGGCAACGCCTGGTTGAACGAAAAGATCGGCTTGATGATCCGCAATGGCCAGGAAGTGAACCGCGACCCCGGCAAGCTCCTTGCGGAAATGTTCGCCGAAGCGCCGACCATGCTGTTCGTGCTGTTGCCGTTTTTTGCCCTGATGCTGAAGGGGTTCTACCTGTTCAAGCGCAGGCTCTACATGGAGCACATGATCGTGGCGCTGCACAGCCATAGCTTCATCTGCTTTTCGATCATCCTGATTGCCCTGATGGTGCAGTTGCAGAAATGGGTAGGCCCTGAATCGTGGATCAGCTCTTTGGCCGGGCTGGGTGTCGGGGCGGTCTGGATCTGGATGCCCATTCATCTGCTGCTGGCGCAGAAGCGCATTTACCGACAAGGCTGGATCATGACTTTGATGAAGTTCTTTGCGGTCGGTTTTTGCTACCTGTTCATGCTGGTTTTCGGCTTGCTCGCGCTCGTTCTGACCAGCTTGGTGAACCTGTGATCGTCTATGAGGTCCGTGTCGTCGTCGACGACGATATCCGTGTTGCCTATCGAACCTGGCTGGATGCCCACATCAACGAGATCCTGACCCTGCCCGGCTTCACGGGCGCCGATCTGTTCGGCGAAGAAGACCCATCCGGCAAAACCTGTCTGGTCGTTCGATATCGATTGCGGGACCAGACCGCGCTTGATGCCTACCTGAAAGACCATGCACCCCGTCTGCGCGCCGAGGGGATCGAACGATTCGGCACACGCTTCAGCGCCAGTCGGCGTGTGCACGAGTGGCTGTCGGGTTATCAGGGCTGACTTGATCTCACGCCGTCAGTTCGGCAGACAATTCGCGCCGCAGGATTGGGCGACCAGCCACCAGCATTCGGATTGGGTGCAGCCGTTGACCTGCAGTCCGGGCTGGAACCACATCATGTTGAGGTAGTAGTCCACGCCCACTGTCATGGGACACCAGTTTGCCGGCGTGGAGCCGAACGTCCAGCCGATTCCGCCTGCGCCGGACCAGACACTCAAGCACCGCGAATCGGTTGGCGCAAAATCGCCCGGACATCTGGAAATGGACATCACACTCGGTGCCGCATTCTGGCCCGGTTGCTCCGTGAGCAAGCTGCCGGCCGCCAACGGAAGTACCCCGGCGGTTTCGATTTTCATCGCCAGATAGCCGTTCTGCGGCATGCTGACCGCTGCGGTATCACCGCCGGCCCGCGCGAAGTTCCCGATCACCGAGCGATTGATCCCTCCGGTCGTCACTTGGCCAGGCTTCGGTGGGTTCCACATCGTCAGGTCGAGCGTGGCGTTGGCCGCCCACTCCTGATTGCCGATGGCACGCAGACCAAAGATATTCACGAAGGCCGTGTGACGGGTGAGCCCGGCCGGGGGTTGGTGCGGCCCAGCGCAGATGTCTTCAGCGGTCACCGATACGGGCACCGATTGGGTGAACCTGGCGCCGGTGGAAGAAATGCAGTTGAGGCGGAAGGTGTAGGAACCGGGAACCGTCGGAGCGACTGCCCGACCCGCGCTCTGAGTCGGCAGGACACCCGTCCAGCCTGCGACGGACGTGACACCTTGCGGGTAAGTCGACCCATCGGGATTGCAGCTTTGTGCGCCGGCACTGGCCCAGATCAACAGCGTGGACTGTCCGGCAACAACAGCCGCCGGTTCCGCGCGCAGCGATGTCGGCCAAGTGATATCCGGTGGACACCAGCCATCCCCCTGCAGACCACCCGGACTGAGTGGCGTGACCTGCACATCACCATTCGGGAGCAGTTGGGTGGCGGCACCGTTGAGACTGATCCGATGAGTCGAAAGGTTCGGCAGCCTCAGCTCGACCCATGGTGCCGTGATCGATTTCGAGCCGACCTGATCAGGCGGACACCAGCCATCACCCTTGATGCCCTGATTGGCCTGGACATTGACGGTAACGTTGCCCGAGAGGAGGTCCATCACCACGTTCTGCTGGGTAGCCGACAACGCGATTCGATGCCCGGCCAACACCAGATCGGCAGCCGAAGCAGTCCCAAGCATGGCCAACAGCACGACCAGATACGGCAGTCGGTTCAAGGCGAATGGTTCGCTCATTCCAGGCCATCCTGAAACAGAATGGGTGACAAGGTACCGCCGGTGCAGACGAGATCTCCCGATACCGACCGGATCCTGATCTGCGGGGCGTTGGCCGCCACGCGAACCGGCTCATTGGCAAAGATGCTCTGCGGTCCTGCGCCGTAACGGATCTCAATGGCCCCGGACAACGGCGGATTGCCGTTCGCACGCAGACACTGGTTCATGGCCGTCGATGGCAACTCCAGACGCGTCAGCGGATGGGTCCACGACATCGGCACATCCAACTGGATCGTGTACCAGTAGTCGTCGAGCCAGAGCGTGCCTGTCGCCGGCAACGCGACGGCAGGAACAGAAAGCGCTGCAAGAGCGAGCACCAAACGCTTCATGGTTGATCCGGGACAGGAGGCCCACCAACCATAACAGGCTCGCCATTCGCCGGGATCACGCACTGAAGGGGCCGTTCAGGGTGCCGAAGCACGCAGGGCGATGATCACCGGGTCATGATCGGAACTTGCAAACGGATCCTCCCGGTAACGCTTCTTCCGACTGTTTGCGTCGTATCCGGCCTGGCCATATTGGAACGCGTCACTCTCGTCGGCATTGATGTGCCAGATCTGCGCGGCGCCGACCAGTTTCGCGAACTCGGCATTTCCCAGCGCGTGATCGAGGCGTCCGGCGGCACCGTTGTAGACGAAGCTGTAAGCCGGTTCACCATTACCTTCAGCCACTACGTCGATATAGCCCTGGCTGCGCAGCAAGCGGATCGGGTCTTCTTCGCCGTAGCTGTTGAGGTCGCCCATGATCAGTCGCGCCGATGGCAAGCCGCGGGTGTCGTCACTGGCGAGCCAGTCGAGCAGTTTTCGCGCCATCTCCGTACGCAAGGCGTTGTAACAACCCTGACCGTCGTCCTGATCCTGGTTCGGCCCTTCGGCACGGTCACACCCGCCCTTGGACTTGAAGTGGTTGCCGATCAGCGTGAACTCGACGCCACCGGCAACAAAACCTTGCGCGACCGGCACGCGGGCCATACCGAGAAAAGGTTCGGCATTGAGGATGACGGCTGGCCCCTTGGTCTGGATCCGCGATTGACGATGGATCATCGCCACCTTGACGGTATCGCTGCCCACCAGATCGAGGCCGGTACGAGCGATGGCGTAGTCCCCTTTTTCCTTGCCCATGGCCTTGTTCAAGGCGACCGTCAATTCGTGGATCGCGGAAAGTTCGCCTTCACCATCATTTTCGACTTCCGTCAGCACGTAAACATCGGCGGCCATCGTTGCCAAGGCCGCGATGATCTTGGCACGCTGGCGCTGGAAGTCTTCCGGCGTGCGGGCACCCCGCTCGGTTGGGAATCCGCCGCCCTGACCATCACCGTTGAAAAAATTCAGCACGTTGAAGGCACTGATCTTCAGATCACCATCCAGCAACGGCGCTGCCTGCGGGCGCGGCGCCTGCTCGATCCGATCGATCGCTTCGGTGAGATAGATCTGGTAACCCTCGCCATACTGGTCCAGCACACCTTCGATGCCATGGAGCGCAGAATCGAGTCGGTAGGGATGGCTGACGCTGGGTTCGTCACGGAGAAACGTCAGACGTTTGGGGAATTCGGCTTCACTCGCGTCACTGAGTGTGAGTCGCGTTGCGAGATTGATCTCTGCCTGCGCTCGCGCCTCCGGGCCGGGTGGATGGCGCTCGGTCGGCACCATGTCGCGACCATCCATCGAGACTGCCAGTTCGCCGTGGCTGAGCAGTCGGTCGTTTTCGATCAAGGTTGCCGGGCCACGAATTTTCAGGCGCATCCCTTCCATGGATTCCCAATCCGATGACGTGGTCGGGACACCGGAGTACACGAGCGGTGCGAAGGCCTTTGGATCCCCGCAGCGCAGCACCGCACTGACTTCGACCAATGCGGTCTGGGTATCCGGCGCATCGCCGATCTCGGCGACCCGGCCGCGCACGCGAACGGGAGCAAATCGCGGCAGTTTCTTGGGTGACTCAGTCAGTCGAATGAACAAACCTTCCGACGTCCGAAGATTGCCGTCATCCATTCCCTGCCCGGTCGCCAGGTACAGCCCACCCAGATCTTGCGGGTACAGGGCGCTGACCACTCCCTCCACCTCCACCAGTTTGCCGATCATCGGGCTCATCGGCCCATCACCCTGAATTGCGTGAATGGGCGTGGACGGCTGGCCACACTGAAGCGCGGTCGTCGGATCAACGGTCAGGTCCGGGCCGGTCTGGCCGTTACACCCGACCAACGCAAGGACACCGATGGCTAAAAGGAATCTATTGGACATGTCATGCCGGCACGAGGCCGTGTCGCTGGAATTGGACCAGCATGATTGGAACCGGCGCGAGTCCTGTCAAGCGCGCGCGCGCCGCCAGGGCGGCAATGCCCGCAATACCGCCCCTGGATCCTGATCAAACGGCCGTCAGAACAAGGGCAAGGTCGGTGACGCGAACTCGCCGATATTCGGGAACACCGACGCCAGGTCGCCCGGAGGCAGACCGAACCACTGCGCCAGCGTCGCGGCGTACTGGTCACTGGACGTGGTCGGAATGAACTGTCCGCGATCCAGGGAGTCCGGCCCGTTGAGCCGGATGTCCGGCAAGGTACCGACCAGTTTGCCGCCTTGAACGGCACCACCCGCGACAAAGTGCACACCACCCCAGGCATGATCGGAGCCATTGCCGTTGGAGTTCAGCGTGCGCGCAAATTCACTCTGCGAGAACAGGGTCACTTCATTCTGGGTGCCCAGGTCGGACATGGCTTGATGGAACCACGCGACAGCCTGGTTGATGCGGGCCATCAGGCGTGGCTGGTTGGGCTCGGACATCTGCTGGCTGTGGGTGTCGAACCCGCCGATGCGCACGTAATAAATCTGTCGCTCGTGGCCAATGCCGACACCGGAATTTGCCTTGGAAATCCGGATCATGCGCGCGACCATCCGCAACTGGTCCAACAACGAATTCGATGTCGTGAAGTTCGTGCCGTTGTAGTTGTACGTGGCCTGCGCGGCCGTATTGTTCGCGGCAGTCTGCTGATACGGCGTGGTGATCGAACCGTTCGCACCGTTCAGACCGGCTGTGATCGTCACCCCGAGATCCATCGAACGGCGCAGGATGTCGCGATATTCCTTCTGGAACGGATGTGTGTAAGCGACATCGTCGAGCAATTGCTGCAGGCGGGCGTTGCGCTGGGCGCCAGCGTTCGTGCCGCCGCTGTAATTGGACAGCGCCGCTGCGCCGCTGGTCGACATCTGGTACGGAAACACGCCCGGACCGATCTGGAAGCGGTTGCTGCCGGCCAGCGAGATACACGGCGCCAAAGCGCTGAGCTGATTGCCGTCATCCACGCGTGATGCCACTTCGCCACCCCAACCGAACTGGGCTGCAGACGTGTTCGACGACGGCAGACCCCACAGGGTTTCCTGATCGTTGTGCGAGTAAAGCTGCGGTGGCCTTGTTTTGGTGCGGGCGTTGTATTCGGCTTTGGTCATTGGCTCGACCAAGGTGCCTATGTTCGGCAGGATCGCGATTCGGCCCTGGTTGAACAAGGTGGCCATGCCGTTCTGGGTCGTCGACGAACCGCCTTGTGGCGTGAACGTGTAGTTGCCCATGTACGGATACAGCCCCCAACTGCCGGCGGGCTGCCCCTGCGGGTTGATCGGCACCAACTGGTTGAAGTCGAGTGCCAGACCGGCCGTGTTGGTGCTGGCGTTGTACACACCGCCGCGCGCCGAACGATAGGTGTCATAACGCGAGCCAACGGCGGTGGAATCCCGCGGCACCAGGAAGTTCCAGGTATCACTGCCACCAGCCAGGTACAGGCACACGAGCGCCTTGTAGTTGCCAAACGCCTTGCCGCGGGCGGCCAGCAGGTTTGCGGCAACTCCGAGTTGCGGCATGAAGGCTGCGGCGGCCCCGGACGACAGGGCGAGCGCCGAGCTGCGCAAAAAATCGCGACGGTTACGGATCATGGTCGGCTCCTCGCTCAACGCTGCACAGCGAATTCAGGGGAAATGGCAATGAAGTGCGCAACATCGAGCACTTTCTGGTTCGCGCTGAGGGTGGTCAGATCGAAACGCAGCATGTTGTCGAGCACGGTTCGCAGGTGCGGCGACATCGTGCCGTACAGCAGGCGGGTGTTCATGGCATCGATCAACTGACCGCGCGCAGTGGCGTTGTCGGAGTTCGCCGCCAACGCCGACAGATCGGCAAAACTCAGGTAGGCCGTGGTGGTCGGCAAAGTGAACGCGCCGGATCCAGAGTTGTCTCCGGCGAAGATCCGGTTCCACATTTCGTTGCCGGCGGTGATCAGCGTGGTTTCGTTCGCGATCTGGAATTCCGGCGAGAACAGATTGGCGGTTGCGATCGCTCCGGGCTGCTTGTAGTCCGGCTCGTAGAAGTTGAACACTGTCGGGGCACCGAGCGGACGCTGCAGGAAGGGCGTTTGCGGGCTGCGGATACCCATCTGGATTTCGCCTTGGGCCGTGGCTGCGGGCGCAGTGACACCCAAGGCACGCCAGACCGCAGTGAGCTTGAGCAGCGGCTCGCGAACCTTGCCGTAACCGGCCGCGGGATCAACAGGCGCGATGCGCGCCTCTTCGTCGAGCAGAATGGCCTTGGCCACCGCCGCAAGGTCACCGCGGACACCACTGCCGTTGTTCTCGAACACGGTCGCTACTCGCTGGATATAAGCCGGCGACGGGTTACTGGTGACCAGACGCTGGATCAACTGGCGGCTGACGAACGGTGCCACGTTCGGATGGTTGAAGAGCACGTCGAGCGTGTTCTCCAACTGGTTCTGGCAGTAGTTCCGGCACGTATTCTGGACGTTTACATCGGCCGGCGTGCCGGTGTTGTCGGGCAAACCGCCGCTTGTATTGGCTGTGCCGCAGGTCACGCCCGCAGCTGGCAGCTGAATGGCGTTGTCGAACAATGTCTTGGCACCGTCATCCATGAACGCCGGGAAACAGGCCATCGGCTGATAACCGTTCGGGGCTGCATTCGTGCCCGTGGTAATGCCGCGATAGGTGTCACAGGTGGTCTGGGACGCCGCGCAGGCGTAGGACCAGCCGGTGAACACACGGGCCAGTTGCGTGATGTCTTCCTGACGATAGGTCGGCAGCGGTTGGTTGCCGACGTCGAGAACCGGCGAAAAATCGAGGTTTCGCTCCACCAGGCCGATGGTGAACAGCTGCATGATTTCGCGCGCGTAGTTTTCGTCGGGCTGGATCAAACCCGACGGGTTCGACTTGCGGTTGCGGAAGTGCGTCAGGTAGCGCCCCATCATCGGCGACCGAGTCACTTCCTCCAGCAGCTGGCGATAGTTGCCCAGGCTATTGCGCGCCAGGATGTCCCAGTACTCGGCGGTGCCCAGATAGTCGCCGGACAAGGTATCGACCTGGTCGGAGATCACCAGAATCTGCGAGAGCGCGAAGGCCATCCGCTGACGCAACTGGTCATTGCCCACTGCCGCCGTGTGAAACCAGCGATCCATGCGCTGGTTCTGGCCCATGCTGACGCCCGCCGCAAACAGCGCGTCCATGTGGGTGCGCGACGACGTCATCGGCACTGCCCGCTGTTGAGCAAACCAGTTGGCATAACCCTGCCCACGCAGGGTGGTGATCCCGGTCGTGTTCGGCCCGAAAGTGGCCTGAGTCAGGAAGCGTGCGGCTTCGGCGTCACTCTCGGGGAAAGTGAACTGATCCTCGAAGTTGGCGCCGTTGCCACCAAAGATGACTTCTTGCGCTCCAACGGAAGCCGACAGGGCAAGCCCCCCGAGCGCGAGCCCGGACAGCAACAGAACATTGAACAGGCGAGCGGACACGGGCGACTCCGTGGGAGACCTAGGGTTTCCCAAGCGTAATGCTTTGTTAC
>JBEIPT010000372.1:0-3914 GCA_040376895.1 Lysobacteraceae bacterium
GGATCTTGTCCTCGGGCATGTCCATCTTTTTCGCCAGTTCTTCGGGCGAGGGTTCGCGACCCATCTCCTGGAGCATCTGGCGGCTGATGCGATTCAGCTTGTTGATCGTCTCGATCATGTGCACCGGAATACGGATGGTGCGGGCCTGGTCAGCGATGGCACGAGTGATGGCTTGGCGAATCCACCAGGTGGCATACGTCGAGAACTTGTAACCGCGACGGTATTCGAACTTGTCGACGGCCTTCATCAGGCCGATGTTGCCTTCCTGGATGAGGTCGAGGAACTGCAGGCCACGGTTCGTGTACTTCTTCGCGATCGAAATCACCAGGCGCAGGTTGGCCTCGACCATTTCTTTCTTGGCGCGACGGGCCTTGGCCTCGCCGATCGACATGGCGCGGTGGATTTCCTTGATCTCAGGCAGCTTCAGGAACAGCAGGCCTTCCTGCACGATCAGCTTTTCCTGTTCGGCGACGACTGCGTCCTTGCAGGATTTGAGCGTGCTCGCCCATTTCACGGCCTTGCGCGATTCGTTGTCGATCCAGCGCAGGTTGGTTTCCTTGCCCGGGAACAGTTTGATGAAATCCTTGCGCGGCATCTTGCCCTGGCGCGTGACGATGTCGAGCACCGCACGTTCGTGGTGACGCAGCACATTCACGCGTTCACGCACGCGCTTGACCATGCCGTCGATCATGATCGACGGCAGCTTCAGCTTCAGGAACTCTTCCTGGATGGTCTTCTTGTACTTGATTGCCTTCTTGTCCTCGCCGCCGAGCTTGGCGTGCGTGGCCTTGAATTTTTCGTAGGTCTCGCCGAACAGTTCCATGCGGCGCTTCACTTCCGCCGGGTCCGGACCGGATTCACCCGGGCCCGCTTCCTCGGTGGCTTCACCGTTCGGGGTTTCGGCTTCTTCCTCGGCCGCTTCGGCTTCACCGTCGGACTCGAGCATTTCTTCGGTGATGGCAGCCTGCTCGGCTTCCAGATCGTAGAAACCGGTCAGGAACTCGCTCATGCGCTTCTTGCCGTCGAGATGCGACGCATACTCGTCGAGCAGCAGGCTGATCGTCCACGGGAACTGCGAGAGCGCTGTCTGGACTTGCGCCAGGCCTTCCTCGATGCGCTTCGCGATGGCGATTTCGCCTTCGCGGGTCAGCAGTTCGACTGTGCCCATTTCGCGCATGTACATACGGACCGGGTCGGTCGTACGGCCGGTTTCCTCGACTGCCGAAAGTGCCTGGATGGCTTCTTCGGTGGCCGTTTCGTCGTCCTGGGCCGCAGGTGTTTCCTGCAGGATCAGCGTTTCGGTATCGGGTGCAACTTCATGCACTTCGATACCCATGTCGTTGATCATGCCGATGATGTCTTCGATCTGCTCCGGATCGACCACGTCATCGGGCAGGTGATCGTTGACTTCGGCATAGGTCAGGTAACCCTGTTCCTTGCCTTTGGTGATCAACTGCTTGATTTCCGACTGTTGGTCGCGGGGTTCGAACTCACCGGCCATGCAAGACTCCTTGGGTACGCATTCAAATACTGAAACTGATGGACCGTTGCATGGGAGTTGGGTTCCGAGCAACGCAGCAAATCAAAATCACGGTTGTGCCGATCTACCAACAAAACGGAAAAAACTCTTCAGTCGCGCCAAAAAAACCGGCGCGGAACTCGAATGTCTTGTTGGGGGTGCGGCGGATGCCCGCTTTGACCGGCCCACCAGTATAAACGGGGTGTCAAGGGTAAAGCGATCAACGAATTCTGTGTTCTTTCGTCAATTGTCTCCGCCCGCTTGCTGCCAACTGGCAGGAAATAGGGTCAAGGTATTGATTTTCAAGGGTCTTGGGTCTGGTGAGGCGCTTCGGCGCTGGTCGGGGTCGCCGCGGTTCGACGACCGTTCAGCCAGATAGGCGCCAAATGAGACTGTCCCACTGCCTGGAGCACGACCATGAGCCTGCACCGCCTGATGTTGTCCACCGCAATTGCCCTGCCTTTGTTGGCGGCCAGCGCCGTCGTCGGCGCCAAATCCAAGGCTCCGGAAATCGACTACGAACAAATGGCCGGCGCCACGGTCGCCTTCATCGAACAGCGCAACATGGACCGATTCGACCAGGTCGACGATCACCACATGGTGGTTTGGGCCCGCCGCGACCAGGCCTATCTGGTCACGTTCGAATCCAGTTGCCGCCGTTACACGCTGGAAGACCCGATGGTCATCGAGCGCACTTCCAATTTCCGGCTGTACCCGGAAGACCGCATCACCATCAACGGCGCACCCTGCCTGATCCGCGACATCCGGATTCTCGACGTACCGGCGGTCAAGGCTGCTCGGGCGACAGCGGAGCGCTGAATCCCGAGTCGCCGGCCAATCTGAACGGCGAGTGGAAATATTTTCGCGCCGGGCGACCGATTTGCCGCCTTTTTGCGTTTAAGAGATTTGGAAGCCCCGGATTGTCCGGGGGAACTTCGCTGGCGCTATCATCGGTGCCGAGCAATTTTGGCAGGCCAGGCGGTTTTGCCGGGCGCGTTATACATGGGAGATCGAAATGAAGAAGTTGGTCCTTGGTTTGGCGCTCGGCGCGAGCGCTCTGGTGTCGACGTCGGTGTTCGCGCAGGACAAGCCGTCGGTCGCCGTACTTGAGTTCACGAACGAATCGGGCGCTGCCTGGTGGCGTGGTGGTGTGGGCTGGGAACTGTCCAGCATGCTGACGAACGAAATGGCCGCCACAAAGGCCTTCCGCATGCTCGAGCGCAACAAGATCGAAGGTGTGTTGTCGGAGCAGAATCTGGCGGCTTCCGGCCGTGTCCAGGGCGGCACCGGTGCGCGCATCGGCAAGCTGCTCGGCGCTCAGTACCTCGTGACCGGCACGGTCAGCGCCTATGAAGAAGACACCGCCAGCACCGGCGGCGGCCTCAGCTTCGGTGGCGTGTCGCTCGGCGGCAACAAGTCGAATGCCTACCTCGCCGTGGACCTGCGTGTCATCAACGCGACGACCGGCGAAGTGGCGTTCACGCGCACGATCGAAGGCAACGCGAAGAGCGGCGGCATGAGCATCGGCCTGTACAAGGGCGGCTTCGGCGGCAATCTGTCGCAGCAGAAGAACACCCCGGCCGGCAAGGCCATCCGCGCCGCACTCGTGCTGAGCTCGGATTACCTCGAATGTGTCATGGTCCGTCAGGACGGCTGCGAAGCCGACTTCGACGCCGCCGACGACCGTCGCCGCGCCAAGACCCGCGACGCGATCGATCTGGACGATTGATTCGTCGGGTCACCGCAAGCATCGAAACGGCCCGGATTTCCGGGCCGTTTTTTTTCCCTAATTCCGTGTAGGCTGGCGCTGAGCGAAGCGAAGCCCAGCGCAGATAGCAGGTGTCCGGCAAGCAGGGTTTGGCACTGCTCAGCACTAGCCGCGCTCAATCCTCTGGAGCATGATCATGGCCCTCAGACTGCTTACGCAAGTGTTGATCATGGCCGCCGTGCCGTGCCTTTCCCTGGCCGACGAACCGATTTCGATTGATCATGATTTTGTCAGGCGTCTATCCGAATATCCGGATGTCGTCTCGCTGAGGGATCTCGCAGAAGCGGGGTCGGCCGGTGAGCATGTCGGCCCGATTGTGGTTCGGCTGCTTGACGATGACGACTGGGAAATTCGGCTTTCAGCCGCCCGCACGCTCGGGTTCATCGGTCATGCCGGAGCCGTCGAACCGTTGATCAAGCGACTCAGTGATCCAACGGACGTCCGACTCAACTGGATTGCAGCTCAATCCCTAGGGAGGCTGCAGGCGCGCTCGGCGATACCGGCGCTCAAAAATGTGGCCGATAGCCATTGGTATCCGCCTGTTCGAATCGAGGCTGCTGCCGCGATCGAGCATATCGGTCTGCGCAAGGCCTATGAGAAACGACCCTCCGCGAACTTCCCGTCTGA
>JBEIPT010000073.1:0-12005 GCA_040376895.1 Lysobacteraceae bacterium
CACTTCGTCGTATTGACCTGCTTCGTTCGCGTACCGGGCGTAGTTGCGTGCCGTCGTCAGCCATTCCAGCGTAGTGGGTTTGGTGTCCTTCAGTGCCGACTTCAACATCGTGTCGGTCACGGGCACGTCTTCGCCCTGGTGCATCGATGCTTCGATCGCCTGATCCACTGCCTCATCGACGAGGTGGGCAAGATCCGCTCCCGAGAACCCGCCGGTTTGCCGCGCCAGAAAACCGGTGTCGATCGTGCCGGCGACCGGGCGGCCTTTCAGCAAGCCGCGCAGAATGTCTTCGCGGGCTTCCTGATCCGGCGGCGGCACGAACAGCACTCGATCGAACCGACCGGGTCGACGGAAGGCCGGATCAACTGCCCACGGCACATTGGTGGCAGCAAGAATCAGAACGCCTTCGTTGTTGCGTTCGAATCCGTCGAGTTCGGACAGGAACTGACTGACCAGCTTGGCCGTGCCGCTTTCGCGCGAATACTGGCGCTTGCCGCCGAGTGCCTCGACTTCGTCAAAAAACAGCACCGCCGGTTTGGCGCGCCGCGCCTGGTCGAAGACCGCGCGCAGTTTGCGTTCGGACTCACCGATGTACAGGTCGAGCACATCGGAGACCGCCACATTGAAGAAGCTGGCTGAACACTCGCCGGCCGTAGCACGCGCGAGCAGGGTCTTGCCG
This sequence comes from Lysobacteraceae bacterium, assembly GCA_040376895.1. Lineage (GTDB taxonomy): Bacteria > Pseudomonadota > Gammaproteobacteria > Xanthomonadales > Ahniellaceae > Ahniella. The sequence continues at coordinate 680 of JBEIPT010000073.1, forward strand.
CAACCGGGCGGCCCATACATCAGCACACCGCCACCGGCCTTGCGGGAAAAGCGCTGGAACAGCGAGGGCTTCTGGAACGGCGTGATGATCCGCTTCCGGATCTGTGCCTTCACCTCGGCCAGTCCGCCGACGTCGGCAAACGTGATGCGTTGCTGTCTGGGCTGGAACAGGCGCACGACATCGTCGCCCCCGGCATCAGGCGGAATACTGGTTTGCAGCTTGTCGCTGGTCTTGCGTGCACTGGCGATCGATACCACGCGTTCGTCGAGACTGGCACTCAGGCCGCCGTCGTCGATGTCCGGGGCCAATTCACGTGCTCGCGACAGTGCCTCGCGGGCCGCCGGGCGCTGATCGAGCGCCAGCAACACCCGGGCTCTGCCCAGCAGTGCCTCGGCGGAATCGTCCGGCAACCAAGGCAGGGCACGTTCCGACAGGCCATCCTCGTGAAGGGCCAGACCGATCTTTTGCCGCAATGCCGACGGGAGTTGCGCCGGTCCAATGCCCAATTCACCCAGCACAGCAACCAAACGGCCCGCCAGCGCCGCGCCAAGGGCGGCCTGGACATAGGCATCCAGCAGCGGTGCGTTGTCCGGGCTCTGGCGTAATGCGGCCTCGATCGGTCTCAGGATGGCGTCATTCATGGTGTGATGATCAATCATTGAGGGCGGGCAAAACAAGGACACCTTCATACCCCGCCGCCCCCGCCATTTGCTTGGCGCAGCGGCTCCGCTAGGCTTGTGCCCTTTCCCCTCATGGACGACCCGGCTTGGGTCGAAGTCGGTATGCAACAAAACGTCGGAATGCAAGAAACCTATGATGCCAAATCGGTAGAGAGCGCCGCACAGGCGTTCTGGGACCGCAATCGTGCCTTTGAAGTGACGGAAGATCCGGGCAAACCGAAATTCTTCTGTCTGTCCATGTTGCCGTACCCATCGGGTGCGCTGCACATGGGGCACGTGCGCAATTACACGATTGGCGACGTGATGAGCCGACACAAGCGCATGCTCGGGTTCAACGTGCTGCAGCCGATGGGTTGGGATGCCTTCGGCCTGCCTGCCGAAAATGCCGCGATCAAGAACAACACCGCACCGGCGAAGTGGACTTACGCCAATATCGGCCATATGCGGGAACAGTTGAAGTCCATGGGCTATGCCATTGATTGGACTCGCGAATTCGCGACCTGTTCACCCCAGTATTACCGTTGGGAGCAACTGTTCTTCACGCGCCTTTTCAAGAAAGGCATCGTCTACCGCAAGAACGCCGTGGTGAATTGGGATCCGGTTGACCAGACCGTGTTGGCCAACGAGCAGGTTGTCGATGGTCGCGGATGGCGCTCCGGCGCCCTGGTCGAGCGTCGCGAGATCCCGCAGTGGTTCTTCAAGATCACCGCCTATGCCGAAGAATTGCTGGGTGAACTGGACAACCTCCCGGGTTGGCCGGATGCCGTCAAAATCATGCAACGCAACTGGATCGGTCGGTCGGAAGGCCTGAACATCCAGTTCGCGATTGAAGGCGCCAGCGACTCGCTGGCGGTCTACACCACACGCCCGGACACGCTGATGGGCGTGACCTTCGTGTCGATCGCCGCAGAACATCCTTTGGCCCTGAAGGCTGCAGAAACCAACCCGGCGCTCGCAGCGTTCCTCGCCGAGTGCAAAACCGCCGCGGTCAGCGAAGCGGCCGTCGAAACGATGGAAAAACGTGGCATGGCCACCGGCCTCAACGCCATCCATCCGGTCACCGGCGCCAAGGTTCCGGTCTGGGTCGCGAACTTCGTGTTGTTCGGATACGGCACGGGCGCCGTCATGGCCGTTCCCGGCCACGACGAACGTGACCATGAGTTCGCCAGCAAATACGAATTGCCGATCGTGCAAGTGATCCGCCCGCTCGATGGCAACGAAATCGATGTGTCCAAGGCCGCCTACACCGAGCATGGTCTGCTGGTGAATTCGGGTGCTTACGACGGCATGACCTACAGCCAGGCGTTCAAATCGCTGGCCGAGCGATTCGAGAAGGCCGGCACCGGGTCGCGCAAGGTCAACTACCGACTGCGTGACTGGGGCGTCTCGCGCCAGCGTTATTGGGGCTGCCCGATTCCCATCATCTACTGCCCTAAATGTGAGGCGGTGCCGGTGCCGGAAGACCAACTCCCGGTCATCCTGCCCGAAGACGTGGCGTTCAGTGGCGTGCAGTCGCCGATCAAGGCCGACCCGACCTGGCGGCAAACCAGTTGCCCGCAGTGCGGCGGCCCGGCCGAGCGCGAAACCGACACTTTCGACACCTTCATGGAGTCGAGTTGGTACTACGCGCGCTACACCTCGCCGGGTGCCACCGATCTGGTCGACGAGCGCGCGAATTACTGGCTGCCGGTTGACCAGTACATCGGTGGCATCGAACACGCGATCCTGCATCTGCTGTATTTCCGCTTCTTCCACAAGCTGATGTGTGATGCCGGCCTGGTTGGCATGCGCGAACCGGCAACGAACCTGCTGTGCCAGGGCATGGTGGTGGCCGAGACGTTCTATCGGGACGCCGAGAACGGCGGCAAGGACTGGTTCAATCCGGCCGATGTCGACGTGACCACGGACGAACGCGGCAAGATCACCGGCGCCCAGCTCCGGAGCGACGGATTGCCGGTGTCGATCGGGCCGACCGAGAAGATGTCGAAATCGAAGAACAACGGCGTGGACCCAGCACTGATGGTCTCGCAGTTCGGTGCCGACACGGTGCGTCTGTTCTCGATGTTCGCGGCACCGCCGGAACTTTCGCTGGACTGGAACGAGCAGGGCGTCGAAGGCATGAGCCGCTTCCTGCGCCGGCTGTGGCGCGAGGTTCGCGAGCATGTCGCGGCCGGTCCCGCTCCAGCACTCGACGTGTCGGCATTGAGCAGCGAACAGCGCGTGATTCGCCGAAAGCTGCACGAAACCATCCAGAAGGTCGCCGACGACATCGGTCGTCGCCACACCTACAACACGGCCATCGCCGCCGTGATGGAATTGATGAACGCACTCGGCAAGTTCAGTGACCGCAGTGATGCAGCTCGCGCCGTTCTGCAAGAGGCCTGGTCGTCGATCGTGCTGTTGCTGAACCCGATCACGCCGCACATCAGCCACACCTTGTGGCAGGCATTGGGTCATGCCGAAACCCTGCTTGAGGACCTGCCCTATCCGAAGGCCGATCCGGAAGCACTGGTGCGCGACAGTCTCACGCTGGCCGTTCAGGTCAACGGCAAACTCCGCGCCACGATCGAGGTGCCCGCTACCGCCACTCAAGCCGACATCGAACAGGCTGCGCTGGCCGAAGAACAGGTCCAGCGATTCACGAACGGTGTACCGCCGAAAAAAATCATCATCGTGCCGGGACGGCTCGTGAACATCGTGGTGGCAGCATGATCGCCTTTGGTCGATTGTTGATTGTCCTGGCCGTGCTGGTAGTTGCCGGCTGCGGATTCCAGCTGCGCGAAGCGCGCCCTTTGGGCAAAGCGTTGACTCATGTGCGCATCGAGTCGGGTGACCCGTTCTCGATGTTGCCGCAGGCGCTGACTCGTGCTCTGTATGCGCGAGGCGCTCGAGTCGAAGGCGGTGAAGGCGCCAGCGTACTGAAGATCACGAAGGACGAAGCGCTGACCGAACCCTTGACGATCGGCGAAGCTGCGCGCGTCCAGGAATATCGGGTGACCTTGCGAGTCGAATTCGAATTGCTCGATGCCGCCGGCAAGTCGCTGCTGCCGACCACAAGAATCGAGCGTCGGCGCGACTATCGTTTTGACGAAACGCAGGCGCTCGGCGCCAGCGCCGAAGACGAACGAGTGCGAGAAGAATTGCGCCGCGAACAAGTGTATGCCGTGCTGCGGGCACTGGAAGCCGTCGAATAATGCCCTGGAAACCGGCCCAACTGGATCAGCATGCGCGGGACACCTCGCCCATGCTGCCGGTTTATCTGATCGCCGGCGAGGAACACCTGCTGGTGCTCGAGGCAGCCGATCGCCTTCGTGCCAAGGCGAAGGCTCAGGGTTTTCTGGAACGCCAGGTGCTGGATGCCGAGGGTGGATTCGATTGGGACGATCTGGCGCGCGCCGGAGCCAATCTGTCGCTGTTTGCCAGTCAACGGGTGATCGACCTGCGACTTCCGGGCGGCAAACCCGGCAATGAGGGTTCCGAGGCCATCCAGGCGTTCTGTGCGTCGTCGCCATCCGACACCATCCTGCTGATCACTTGCACGAGTTGGGGCAAGGCAAACGAAGGCAAGTGGGTTCAGGCGATCGATCGGGTCGGGGCGTATTTGCCGATCTGGCCTCTGCGCCGCGAAGACCTGGACCAATGGGTCGCCGAACGGGCGCGCAGCCGAGGTCTCAATGTCACGAATGACGCCGTGGCGGCCATCGCCGAACGAGTCGAGGGCAACCTGCTGGCAGCGGCCCAGGAAATCGACAAGCTCAAATTGCTGGTGCCGGACGGCCGGATTGATGCTGCCATGGTCGAGCGGGTCACGGCAGACAGCGCCCGATACGACGTGTTCGGGCTGGTCGATGCAGCCTGGGGCGGTGATGGCGCCCGAGTCGTGCGTATCTTGCGCGGCCTCAAGGCCGAAGGCGAAGTCGTGCCGGGATTGATCAGCTGGTTCGTCATGCAGCTGCAGGCCATGGTTCGCCTGTCAGCGGTCGCGCCGGCCCAACAGTCTCAGGCGATGACCCAGGAACGTATCTTCGGCGCGCGCCAGACTGCCGTTCGGAAGGTGCTGGCTCGCACTGATCGGGCATTCTGGGAGCGTCGCCTGCAAGATGCCGCCGAGGTGGATCGGCTCGGCAAGGGGCGCGGGACGGGTGACCCGTTCGTGGCGTTCGAGCGACTTCTGCTGACGATCGCGGACCGGCGCAAGTTTGGCGGTATGTGAAGGTCGATTCACGTTGTAGCAGCCCTGTGAGGAATCAATTATTTGCCGTGTCGGGGTGCGCCGCGCGGGAATTTTGGTGCTGTGCCAGCTCCCGGTTTGGCATGGGGGCATTGCAGCTCATGAAATGTTCGGGCTAGTCTCGGGTGGACCGGTGCAGGGCTCGACTTCAGGGTTGGGTGTTGCACGCCAACAGGACAAGGACCAGTTTGATGCTTGCAATGTTCGGAGGGACATTCGACCCGATTCACATCGCCCACCTTACGGTGGCCCGTGAAGCGCACAAGGCGCTGGGAGGCGAGTTGCGCATGGTGCCTGCCCAGGTGCCACCACACCGGGACCAACCCGCGGCATCGCCCGAGCAACGCTTGGCCATGCTCAAGCTCGCTGTGCAGGACAGTCCCGGACTGGTCGTCGACGAGCGCGAGATCAATCGCGCCGGGCCCAGCTACAGTTTCGATACGCTGTGCGAATTCCGTCGCGAGATCGGCGCAGCAAGTCCACTCGTGCTGGTTGTCGGTGCCGATGCGTTTGCGCATTTCGATTCCTGGTTCCGCTGGCGCGACATCTTCAAGGTGGCGCATGTTCTGGTGCTGACGCGACCGAAAGCCCCCAGTCGCGGCACCTGGACGAACGACCTGGAGGGTTTCGTACGGCCGCGAATCGTGCCGCGCGCGGTCCAATTGCGTCAGCGTGCCGCCGGGATGATCGCCAGTCTGGGCGTGACACCGATGCTGGTATCGGCCAGTGACGTTCGCCAGAAGCTTGCAGCCGGTGAGCCCGTGGATACCCTGCTGACCAAGCCGGTGCTGGACTACATCACCAAAAACAAGCTCTACAAGCCCTGACGCAGGTTTCCCGGGACGTTCGAGAATGTGCGCGCTCGGCGTGACCCACGCCACGTTCCCGTGTGCCACCCATGGACATGCGGGCGGCGGACGATAAACTGCCGCTCCATATCAGTTTGTATCGGGGATCTTCATGGCCAGACTCAAAAAAGCTCCAATTGTGGTGCTCGGTTCGATCGTTGCATTGGTCGTCACCAATTGCCGCATGAACGGCGTGGCCGATGATGTCCACCATGTGTTTGCCCAAGCCGGCAACGTGAGGGTTGAATCCGCAACCGGAAAACTTTCCGGAAATCTCGTCTACGAGAACGTTGCGGTCTGGCAGGAAATGGCAAGCGAGACCACCGAGGCAGTGCGCGCCGACAAAGTGACCTTGAAAACGCCGGGCACGGGTTGGCTGTTCGGGGCGGCGTTCGGCAACAACCGCATCGATACGGCGAATCGTGGATTTGCGTTCCCCAACGAACTCGCCGGCAGCAGCGGCAAGGGTCAGTTCAGTGGGCCGCCCGGGCTGAACGAACTGTCGATCACCGCCGAAAACGTCAAACTCGACCGTGATGCCAAGGCGTTCTTCCTGCCCGAGTGGATCGGTTTCGACAGCCTGTCGCCGTTCGACGCGCTGGGTTGTGCATTGAACAAGTCCTGGCGCCACGAAGACATCAGCGGCGTCCTCGGCTTGCCGGAAGGAGACGTGCAGATCACGGCATCCATCCGCAACCCCGAAGGCAATATCGCTGAAGTCGAGGCCCGTTTTACGCGCACCGGCGTGTCCGATGCCACGTACAACGCACGTTACGACATGCCTATGGGCTACGATCTTTATTCTCTGGACTTCGATCAGGCACGATTGATCTCGGCAAACTGGATCATCGAGGACCAAGGATTCGTCAAGGCGCGCAATACCGCCTGTTCCGGCTTGATCGGCCTCACGGAAAAGCGATACCGCCAGATCCATCTCACGGCTTTGCGCCGCGAGTTGCTGGCGAACGGGCTCATTCCGGATCCAGGGATCGAAGAAGCCTATGCCAAGTTCCTTGCACAGGGTGGCAAATTCGAGTTCAGCTACAAGCCGGCGGCGGACTACCGGAAACAGTTGAGCGCTGCTGCCGATGCAAACGCCCGCACGCAGGCTTTGGGTCTGAGCATCAAGACCTCAGGCGCTGCGGTGCCGATGACGTTCTATGCCCTCACGCCGAGCGAGTGGAACGATGACCTTCGCGCGCGCACGATCACGAATCTGATCAATCAGGCCAAGGCACTTGATGACGGCACCCTGGCACTGGTCGACGAGTCGACGAACTCATTGATCGAAAATCTGCTGCTGATGGAATCGTCGACCGCCGTTGTTGACGCATCCGAACTGCCGTTCACGGAAGGCGAGACTGTGGCGTCTGCCGGAGACGAGGGCGAAGACACCAGCGAGATCCTGATCCAGAAGATCGCGTTCGAAGAGTTGCCCAAGGCGGTCGGCCAGAAAGTCATCATCACGACGACGTTCGGCAGCAAACGCGAGGGTATCCTCAAGACGGCACACAACTCCGGAATCACCGTGTATACCAATCTGCGCGGTTCGATGGCCGATGTGAATATTCCCAAGGCAGACATTGTCAGCGCGGAAGTTCATTGGGATACGGTCAAGACCCAATGACGCAACGGGCAGGGCACTGCCGCATGAACGGCAATGCCCTGTCTGGATGGCGAGTACCTATTTGGCTGGCTGTTCAAGCGCCGCCAAGGTCATCGCCGTCATGGCGCGGACACCCAGGACCAAACCGCTTTCCTCGATGTGGAATCCGGGCGTGTGGTGATCGGCCACATCCTCGATTTCGGTGCTCGGATCCTTGCCGCCCAGGGCGAAGTAGAAACTCGGCACCTTGTTGGCGAAGAACGAATGATCCTCGGCGCCGGTCTGCGCCTTCTGTTCGACCAGATTGGCCTCGCCAGCGACGGCTGCGAGGACCGGCAACATCCGGTGCACCAGCTTGGCGTCGTTCTTGTTGACCGGGTAGTAAGTGGAGTAGGGCAGTTCGATCTCCACCGTGGCGCCCATACTTTCCGCCACATTCTCGGCCACCGTGCGAATGCGCTGATGCACCAGCGTTCGTGCTGCGTCATTCAAGGTGCGCACGGTGCCGAGCATTTCGACCTGCTCCGGAATGATGTTGGACCGCACACCGCCCTGGATTTTGCCGATGGTCACGACCGCGGCTTCATCGGTCAGGTCCACCGAACGCGAAACGATGGTCTGAAGACCGTTGATCATCTGAGCCGAAGTCACGATCGGATCAATGCCCGCCCACGGATACGCACCATGCGAGCCTTTGCCTTTGACCACGATTCGCATGTCGTCCACGGCTGCGGCGATTGACCCCGCTTTCCAGCCGATCTTGCCGGCATCGAGGAACGCGTCGATGTGCAATGCGAAGATCAGATCCACCTTCGGATTGTCGAGCACGCCTTCCTTCACCATCATCTCGGCGCCGCCTTCCTCACCCTTCGGAGTGCCTTCCTCGGCAGGCTGGAAAATGAACTTCACGGTGCCGGTCAGGTTGTCTTTCTGGGCAGCCAGGACTTCGGCCACGCCCATCAGGATGGCCACATGCGTGTCATGGCCGCAGGCATGCATCACGCCGACCGTCTCGCCGTTGTATTCACTGGTCGCCGCCGACTTGAAGGGCAGGTCGTTGCGTTCGGTAATCGGCAGGCCATCCATGTCGGCACGAATGGCGACCACCGGGCCGGGTTTGCCGCCTTTGAGAATGCCAACAACGCCGGTGTGTGCCACGCCCGTCTGGATCTCGATGCCCAGCGCCTTCAGGTGCTCAGCGACCTTGCCGGAAGTTCTGATCTCGCGGTTGCCCAATTCCGGATGCTGATGGAAATCGCGCCGCCAGGTGATGACCTTGGGCTCGATCTCTCGGACCTTCATCTCGATTGACGGTTCAAAAAAGAGATCTTCGGCCAGCGCCGAGAACGACGCCGTGCCAGCCAGCAATGCGGACAGGACAGCCCGTGACAACAGGTTCTTGGACATGGTGCGCTCCGTTTGTACCGACGCAGAAAAGGGCGTCATGGAATGTGGGGCGCGAAAGTTGTGTCAACGATCGCGAGGTGAGCCCGAGCCTGCGCAATCATCAACTTGGGGTCAAGCGTTCCTGGTTACGGAACCGTAAACAATTTCGCACCCAAGCAAGCGGGACAGGCATCGCATCAGCAACCCTTCTCCCGCTTGCCGGGAATGACGGTTGGAGGGCTGTGCGCGGGGATGACGCGTTGAAGGGCCCTGCGCGGGGATGACGCGTTGAAGGGCCCTGCGCACGGAAGACGCGCTGAGGAAAACCAAACACGGACGTCAAAACGCTTGTGCTACACACCAAAAGTCCGTCATTCCCGCGAAAGCGGGAAACCACTCGAGTGCCACACGACCCAAACCGCGTCGCATCGAGTGGATTACCGCGTGCGCGGGCAAGGCGGTTGGGGGGGGGTGGGCGGGGGGGACGGGTGGGGGGCGGTGCGCGGGGATGACGAGCGGGGGGGGCGTAACCAAAAAAAGCGACAACTACTTTGCCGCCACCGGTTGCGGGAGAAGGGCTCTGCGCTGCACACAGTGAATTCGCGGGGGCGCCGTCCTTGGCGCCCTCGATCCGACCGCAGTCCTGCAGTCCCGCGATGGATGGATGTTTGGTTATTTGCTGCCGGAAGTGGTCAGGTTGCTGCGGTTCTTTTCGACCAGCTTGAGGCCAATGCCCTTGACGGCTGCGAGGTCGTCGACCGATTTGAACGGTCCGTTCTTCTCGCGGTGCGCCACGATTGCCTGCGCTTTGGCAGCGCCGACGCCGTTCAGTGTTTCCAGTTCCGATGGTGAGGCGGTGTTGATGTTCACGGCCGCGAGGGCGGCTTGTCCGAACATCAGCAGGCCGGTCAGCAGGATACTTTTCAGCAGGTTCATGTGTTGCTCCTTGGTTGGTGGGGCCTGTTGCCAGGCCGTGCAGCATTCCCGCTGCACGAGCGCCAACCTAACCGCAGACGCGCCGGCCCGCATCGGAAAACGGCGCGAATCAACCTCGGCAGATTCGGAATTTGTCTGGGAAATTTCTGAGGTGCAACCCTGCCGGCACTCGAAGCCCGGCACGTCCGGCTAGCACGATCGCCGCCAGACAAACCGCGTTACATCAGCATCAAACCAGCAGCTTCGGCGCAAAGCGTTGCGCTTCGGTCAAGGTGGCCGCCAACTTGAGGGCTTCGGCCAGTGTCTGTGCCGCACTGCTGCGGCCTGCCAGGTTACTCATGCAGAGGTAGAACACACGCAGCGCCTCGCGCATTTCGTCGAGTGGCAGATGTTCGGGGATGGCGTCTTCCTGCAGGTCGCCATCGATCCAGTCGATCAACATCGACAGCGTTGCTGAGTCGGCATTGCTCTGGATCGTGGCATCACGCAGCGCAATGCCGATCCGCGCAGGCCGATAACCAATGGCGTGATACAGACGCGTGGCCAGATGTGCCATGACGGTCTGGAAAACCTTGTGTTTGGCTTCGCGGTCGCTCTTGAGGCGATCGTGGCTGGCAAGGCTCGGGCTCGCCTGGACGCTGAAATCGGAGAATGCACTGGCATCCGAAGGATGGCCGGTCAGTTTGCCGTGGTGAATGTCATGTGGCTCGGCGTCGCCCACCAGGTGCGCGGGGTAGCGCGACAACTGATCGTACGAACGCGACAACGCCAGATACAGCGCCTTGGCGATCGTTTGCCGTTCGCGTTCGTTGATCTTTCCAGCCTGCTCGACACGCATGAGATAACGATTGACGAGGAACTTTGGCTCGGTCTTGCAGAACTCTTCGCAGAATTGGAACAAGTCATGGACACGCGCGGCATCACTCATGCTCTCGGTGAGCGCGGTAAACAATGCGCGACGGCGATGATTGACGCCGACTGATGCGCCCGATCCAAACGGCAGGCTAGTGGCCATGGCGGTCTTTCCGTGAACTGTGGTCGTGCAACATAGGCAAAGTTGGTGTCATCGGGAAGGGTTCGTGACAGAAACTTGCGATTGTGTCGCTCATCCGGGTTGGCGCTGGCTGCGCACGAGGTCAATGAAATCGCGAGGTGACACCGCCTGCGAGAACAGGAACCCCTGGCCCAGCAGAGTGCCGTGCTTGATCAGGAAGCTCCGTTGCACTTCATGTTCCACGCCCTCCGCAATGACCGCCAGGCCGACGCTGTGGGCAATCTGGATCATGGCCTGACAGATGGCCGAGTCGCTGGCATTGAACGGCACACCCTGCATGAAGGTGTGGCTGATCTTCACGCCGGCGAACGGGAACTTGCGCAGGTAGTTCAGCGCAGAGTAGCCCTCACCGAAGTCGTCGATGACCAGCGCCACGCCCAAACCCTTGAGCGTGTTGAAGTTTGCCAAGGTGTCCGGGGCGTCTTCGATCAACACCCGTTCGGTGATCTCGATTTCCAGCGCTTCACCGGGCAGCTTGTTTGCATTCAACGCGGCCAGCACGGTTTCCGGCAGGTTGTCGCTCAGGAATTGGCGGAACGACACGTTGACCGCAACCCGCTCGATACCCAGACCGGCATCACGCCA
>JBEIPT010000196.1:0-7043 GCA_040376895.1 Lysobacteraceae bacterium
CCGAAGGCGATCGGCAACATGCCCGCAGTCATGGCGATGGATGTCATCAGTACCGGCCGCGCCCGTTTGCGGCAAGCGTCAACGAGCGCATCGTGCTGGCTCATGCCCTGGTCATGTTCGGCAATCACCGCGTAATCGACAAGCAGGATCGAGTTCTTGGTGGCAATGCCGATCAGCATCAGCAGGCCGATCAAGGCCGGCAGGGACAGCCAGGTGCCGGTCAGCAGCAAGGCCCCGAAAGCCCCGCCCGCGCACAACGGCACGGCGAGCAGGATCGTGACCGGATGCAGCGGGTGGTTGAACAGCAGGATCAGCACCGCATAAACACAGAACAGGCCGGTCGCCATCGCGATGATGAATCCGTAGAACAACTCGACGAACACTTCGGCATCACCGGCATTGATGAATTCCACACCTTTCGGTCGGTTCTTCACGGACGGCAATTGTTCGACCTGATCCATCACCTCACCTAGCGGACGGCCATTCAATTCGGCGGTCAGTCCGATGTTGCGGCTGCGGGCGAAACGATCGATCTGCGATGGTCCGCTCGACAGTTCGATCGTGGCAACCGCGGACAGGGGCACTGGCCCGTTCTTCGACGGCACGCGCAACATGCCGATCAGCGATTCGTTGCTGAGCGACGATTCGGCCAGTCGGACACGAATCGGAATCTGCCGTTCCGGCAGGTTGAGTTTGGCGAGACGCTGGCGGAAGTCACCCGCCGTGGCAATCCGAGCCGCTTCGGCGATATCGGCGGTAGCGACGCCAAGATCGGCAGCACGCGCGGGATCCGGCGTGATCACGATCTCCGGACGCAGCAGCGAGGCACTGGACGAAATCGAGCCCAAGCCCGGGATGGTGCGCAGATCCCGTTCCAGACCGCGCGCCGTCGCCAACAGCAGCTCCGGATCATCGCTGGCCAGCACCAACTGCATCATTTCACCCGGTTCCGAGCTGATGAAACTCACCCGCACGCCCGGCATGTCGGCAAGGCGCTGTCGTACATCCGTCTCCAGATCCTTCTGGGATCGGTCACGCTCACTGGCGTCTTGCCAGTTGAGGATCAGCGTCGCCTTGCGCACTTCGCCGAAGCCGGTCTTGCCCGGATCGCCGAGATCGATGACCCCACCGACTATGGTGAATACGCTGGCGAGTTCCGGCATCTCCTTGATCGCCAGCCGGGCCTGTTCGGCAATCGCTGCGGTTTCTTCGATCGGCGTGCCGGGCGGCAGCTCAAGACTCAGATTGCTTCGGCCCAGATCACCGGGTGGAATGAACGTCGACGGGATCATCGGCACGATTGCGAGCGACGCGATGAACATGCCCAGCGCCGCCCACAGCGTGAGTGCACGGTGTCGCAATGCCCACTCGACCCAACCGAGGTAACGACGCATCAGCGGCGATTCGGGTGCTTCATGGTGCGGCTTCGCACGCAGTTGATGTGCGGCCATCATCGGCGTCAGCAAACGCGCAACCGCGAGCGAGAACAACACGGCAGTTGCCGCGGTCCAGCCGAACTCGCTGAAGAACTTGCCGGGAATGCCGGGCATGAACGCAACCGGTACAAACACTGCGGCCAGTGTCATCGAAGTGGCGATGACTGCCAGCCCGATTTCGTCGGCAGCGTCGATCGCTGCCTGCTTGGGCGATTTGCCCATCGCCAGATGGCGGTCGATGTTCTCGACTTCGACGATTGCATCATCGACCAGAATGCCGACGACCACCGCCAGCGCGAGTAGCGTGATCAGGTTGAGGCTGAAGCCGAACAGCCACATGACCAGGAATGTCGGAATGATCGATAGCGGCAAAGCCACCGCGGAAATCCAGGTGGCGCGCCAGTCGCGAAGGAACCACAGCACCACCAGCACCGCCAGCAGCGAGCCCTCGATGAGCATGGTCATCGATGAGGTGTAGGAGTTTTCGGCCTCTTCAACCGTGGACGCCACCTGATCAATGCGAATTCGGGGCTGTGCTGCGCGCAGTTCATCCAGTCGCGTGCGGATGGCCTTGGCGACATCCACTTCGCTGGCACCGCGGGTCCGCGAGATTTCAAAACCGACGGCGGGTTTGCCGTTGAGCAGGCTGATCTGGCTCAGTTCGGCTGCCCCGTCGCGAATGTCGGCCAACTCGCCGAGACGGACCTGACGCCCGTCGGCGAGCGTGATCGAATACGCTTTCAGTGCCTCGGCATCACGGACGGTGCCGACCGTGCGAATGGCTTGTTCGGTCCCCGCCCAGGTTGATCGGCCACCCGGTCGTTCCACCTGGATTCGCGCCAGTTGCCCGGACACTTCGCCGGCTGTGATCCCGTACGCAAGCAGGGCCTCCGGTTTCAGGTCGACGCGCACTTCGCGTTCGATGCCGCCGAGTCGTTTGACCATGCCGACGCCACGAACGCCATAGAGGGCCCGGCTGACATCGTTGTCGACGAACCACGACAGCTCTTCGACCGCCAGGGAGTCGGAAGCAACCGTATACGTCAGCATCGAGCCGCCGACGATCTCGATTTTCTGAACGATCGGTTCTTCGATATCGACCGGCAGATCACTGCGGATTCGGGTGACCGAATCGCGGACGTCGTCGAGTGCCTCGTTAAGTTCGCGCTCCAGCCGGAATTCGACGAACGTCGAGCTGACGCCTTCGTTGACGCTGGAGACGATCCGCTTCACGTCGCGCAGGCTGGCGACCGAATCCTCGACTTTCCGGGTGACTTCCGTTTCCAGCTGTCCGGGTGTGGCACCGGGCAGTTGGATCGTTACGGCGACCATCGGGAATGCGACATCCGGAAACCGTGAAATGGCCAGCCGATCAAACCCGAACAGACCGGCGATACACAACATGGTGAACAGCAGAATGGCCGGCAGCGGCCGGTTGATCGACCAGGCGGAAAAATTCATTTTTCGGTCCCGTCGACCACACGAACCGGATCACCGTCGCCGAGAAACGCGGCACCCTTGCCGACGATCCGTTCGCCGGCTGACAAACCACTGCGGACCTCGACCCAACCATCCTGCCGCGCGCCGACTTCGATCCGGCGCTCACGTGCTTTCGATTGTTCGTCGATCACGAACACATACGCAAACCCATCGCGCAGCAACAGGGCATCACTGGGTACACGCAACGACTGCGTTTCACCGAGGCCGATCGTGCCTTCAACGAACATGCCTGACCGCAGCGACTTCGGGTCCGGCAAGTCGACATAAACCAGACCTGTGCGAGTGCGGGCATCGAGACCCGGGGAACGTGTGCGCACCGTGCCCTCGATGGATTGGCCATCGAGTGAACGCAAACGGACAGTTTGGCCCGGTTCAATGGCCAGCAGATTCGCTTCGGTCACCTCGGCGCGCCACTCCAGACGCGCATCCCGGACCAGGGTCATCAGGACATCGCCCGGATTGACGATCTGGCCTGGCTCAACGTTGCGCGTGGCGATGACGCCTGGGTAGGGGGCCTGCAGTTGTGCGAACTCGCTCCGCAAGCGCGCGGCCGCAACCGTGGCTTCGGCAACCGTCACCGATGCGGCGCCGGTTTTTTCGCCCGCCATCCATTCTTCCGCCTGCTGCGTGGAGATCACTTTCTGGCGCAGCATTTCCCTTGCACGTTGGGCATTCCCTCGCGCCAACTCCAGATTGGTGCGTGCCTGCTCCAGTTGTGCCGAAGCCTGCCGAAGTTCCATGGCCAGCATGCGTCCATCCAGTCGCAACAGCACGTCCCCCTGTTGCACGATGGCACCCGGCTCGACCAGCACGGATTGCACGCGGTGCCCGGATAGCTCGACACCCAGCCGGATCTCTTCCCAGGGCGCTACCGAGCCGGACAACTGAACCGTTTTGGCCATCGGCGTTTGGCTGATGGTGATCGCCGTGACGGCCATCGCTGCGGGTTTGGGTGCTTGGGCCTGCGGCTTCGAACAACCCGCCAATAACACCAAGCCGAACAGGGCGGTCCTGCCGCACCACTGCGTCCATCGTTTCATCGGTAACGTCCTTGAAAGTGATCCGCCGATTATGCGCCCGCACACATCGAGACAACGCTCCATTCCACACCGAATGTATCGAAAGTCATGTGTGTGGCAGCGCACTCATGAAACGTGATGGGAATGTCACGATGTCTTGCGGTCTTTTTGCTCCATCCGGTCATTACACTCCAGGGTTGACGTCGACCCGAAGCCTTCTCCGGTCGCAGGTTTTTCACCAGGCGCCGCGAGGTGCCATTCCAACAGGGTCCCAGCATGCGTGATGCCATCGGCAATTCGAAACCATCCCAAGGTGCCAACCCACTGGACCATTTCCTTGGTGTGGTGCCGCGCACTCGCTGGCAACGATGGCGCCGATGGCTGGTGTTGCTGGTTGTTGTGGCGGGGTTGACGGTGGCTGCCAGCATGATCTGGGGTGGCAAGAAGACCACAGCCAGATTGGCGACCGTCAAACTTGAACGGGGCGAAATGCGGGTGACCGTGACCGCGACCGGCAATCTTGAACCCACCAATGAAGTGACCGTGGGCTCCGAACTGTCCGGGCTGGTCAAGCAGGTCCTGGTCGACGTGAATGATCGGGTGACCGAAGGACAGATTTTGGCCACCCTGGATCCGACCCGTCTGGAAGACGTGATCCGGCGCAGCGAGGCAGCCCTGGGCTCGGCGCGGGCGGGCGTGGCACAGGCTTCGGCCACGGTGGACGAGTCGAAGGCCGCATTGACCCGGTTGGAGCGCATTTTCGCCAAGTCAGGCGGCGGTGTGCCTTCCCAGTCCGACCTGGACGTCGCCCGTGCTGTCCATGCCCGGGCCGTGGCTGGTCTGGCCAGTGCAAAAGCCAATGTCGTTTCGGCCGAAGCTCAGGTTTCATCGGATCGTACAAACCTGACGCGCGCCACCTTGCGTTCGCCGGTGGACGGAGTTGTGCTCGCGCGGAATGTTGAAACGGGTCAGACGGTCGCAGCTTCGTTCAGCGCACCCGAACTGTTCGTGATCGCCGAAGACCTGTCGTCGATGCAAGCCAAGGTCAAGGTTGATGAGGCTGATGTGGGGCAGGTCAGCGAGGGTATGCCGGCATCGTTCACCGTTGATGCCTGGCCGGGGCGGGTGTTTCCGGCAGCGGTGCGGCGTGTCGACTTTGGCGCCAATGCAACGACGCAGGCGGGTGCCGCCGCCACGTCGACCGTGGTGTCGTATACCACCGTGCTGGATGTCGACAACCCAGAAGGGCTGTTGCGTCCGGGCATGACCGCTACTGCCACGCTGGTGACCAGCATCGAGCGTGATGTGCTTCTGGTTCCGAATGCGGCCTTGCGTTATTCACCGACGAATGCTGCCGCAGCGGCCGGGAGCCGCGGCAGCAGCTTCATGGCGATGCCGCGGATGCAAAGGCCTGAATCCCAGCGTGAAGTGGCGATCGGCCGTGGCGCCAAACGCACCGTGTACATCGTCGGCAAGGATGGTCTGGCGAAACCGGTCGAGGTTACGGTTGGTGCTTCCGACGGCACGCGCACGATCATTTCCGGCGGTGAGCTCAAGGCGGGCATGGATGTGGTGACCGGCGAGATGGCAGCACAATGACCGAGCCTGCGCCGCCGCCGCTGATCGAGCTCCGCGGCATCACCAAAGTGTTCGGCACCGGTGCAGCGGCGTTTCAGGCGCTGCGGGGTGTCGATCTGGACATCCATGAGCGCGAGTTCGTGGCCATCATGGGGGCGTCGGGTTCGGGCAAATCGACGATGATGAACATTCTGGGTTGTCTCGATACGCCAACTTCCGGGTCTTACCGGTTTCGAGGTTTCAACGTCGAGCGACTCGATCAGGACGAGCGCGCGTTGCTCCGGCGTCGTTATCTCGGTTTCGTGTTCCAGGGTTTTAACCTGCTGGCGCGCACGACTGCGCTCGAGAATGTCGAACTGCCGCTGGTGTATCGCGGTGACACCGCCGCAAAACGTCGCGAGCGTGCCATGGCCGCGCTGGATCAGGTTGGCCTGGCACCCTGGCATGACCATACCCCCGGCGAATTGTCCGGTGGTCAGCAGCAACGTGTCGCGATCGCCCGGGCCATCGTCACCGAACCGCAGGTGTTGCTGGCCGACGAACCGACCGGCAATCTCGACAGTGAACGTTCGGTCGAAATCATGGAATTGTTATCGGGACTCAATCGGGATCGCGGCATGACCGTGTTGATGGTCACGCACGAACCAGACATGGCGGCGTTCGCATCAACCATCGTCAAGTTCCGTGATGGCCAGATTGCCAGCCGGGAGGCACGCTGATGGACCTGCGCATGATCGGCACCACCTTTCTGCTTGCGCTGCGCGAAATTCGCCGGCATGTGCTGCGGTCCTTCCTGACCACACTCGGCATCATCATCGGCGTAGCTGCGGTGGTCACCATGGTGACGCTCGGCAACGCCGCCACTCGCTCGGTCGAGCAGAGCATTTCCAACCTTGGCGCGAACCTGCTGACCGTTCGTCCGGGCCAAGGCTTCGGTCGAGGCGGCGGATCGTTCGCGCCGCCGTTCGATCTGGACGATGTGACCGCCGTGCGGCAGCAGATCGGCGGGGTATTGCACGTGGCGCCACAGACGAGTGCTGCGGTGATTGCCGTCCATGAAGCACAGAACTGGTCCACGACAGTGGCCGGTACCACGAATGACTATTTCGCTTCATCTTCGCTCGAACTTGAATCGGGCCGCCTGTTCACGGATGAAGAGGTTTCTTCAGGCAAGTCGGTTTGTGTCATCGGTGCGACGATCACCGCGAATCTGTTCAAGCAGATTGATCCGTTGGGTCGCAGCCTGCGTTTGCGCGACATCAGTTGTGTTGTGGTCGGTGTGCTGAAGAAACGCGGTCAAGCCGGGTTCGGTCCGGACCAGGACGATCAGGTGGTCATGCCGATCAAGGCGGTGATGCGCCGACTGACCGGGCGCCAGGACGTGGGGTCGTTCCAGGTGGCCGTCGACAAACGTTTCGAGACCAAGAATGTCAGTGCGTCGATCACCGCCTTGCTTCGCGAGCGTCGCAACATCACACCCGGCACAGACGACAACTTCAACATCTTCGAC
>JBEIPT010000268.1:0-5404 GCA_040376895.1 Lysobacteraceae bacterium
GAAGCGGCGCTGTTCGTGAGCCTTCTGCTCGCGCTCGGCAATCAATTCCAGTTGCGTTGGCGTTGGGAACGCCTGGCCGTCCCGCTGGGTCTCCTGACGTCATGGTTGCTCAGTCATTTTGCGCTCAACGTTGCGATGGCTTTTGACGGGATCGGTCAGGAATTGGCGAATGCGGCGCTGCTGATTGTCGCCATTGCCAGTTTCATCACTCTGGCGGCCTTGCTGGCGCCTAAGTTGAAACGACGCGAAAGCACCGAGTGTCTGAATGCCATGATTTTCCACGCATGCTGCATAACCATTGTGGCGGCCTCGATGGCCCGCGAAGGGTCGGAGGTCTGGATCTACTACTCCAGTTTCAGTGACTCGCCATCGGCCATGTCGGCGGCTTTGATGGGTGGACTGATCGGCACCGGGATCGGACTCAGCCTGTGCGCGTTGGTCTACTACGCCTTTGCGTTCCTGAAGCGACGGGTGTTCCTGTTCGTTTTTGTCGTGATCGCTGCGCTGGTCGTCGGCGGACTGTCGATGCAACTCGCCAAGCTTGGCCTGCAGACGGGTCTACTCGATTCAGGTCCGCCGGTGTGGAACACCAATGCACTGGTCAACGAACGTTCGTGGTCTGGCCAGTTCCTGCATGCCCTGTTTGGTTATGACGCCAATCCCGACCGCGTCCAGGTCGGGTTCTACTTCGGAACGCTGCTGGTCTTTTTGGCGGGCATCGGATTCCGGCTGTTGCCGCAAGGAGCGCGCCGTGCGTAAACCCCGTTTTGGTCGAATCACTGTTCTCGCCGCATTGGCCGTGTCGCCGCTGGTGAATGCCGGCACGAACGGCGTGTATCACCCCTACGTCAATCAGGCCGAACGCGAGATCGAATACGGGTTGGTCCGTCGTGATCTGGGTGGCGACGCGGTGAATCTGCAGCGCGCCAGTTTTGGGTATGCCTGGACCGACAATCTGGCGACCGAGTTCTACGTGCTATCCGAGTTCCCCACTCACGACCAGGCCCGTGCGCGGGCCGTCGAAGTCGAGGTGCGTTGGCAACTCACGGAGCAGGGCGAGTACGCCTCCGACTGGGGCCTGATCTTCGAGGCCGAGGCCGGCACCGACACTGACCGCCACGCGCTCGCCGCTGGCGTGTTGTGGGAGAAGGAACTCGGAAGACGCTGGGTCGCAGCCGCCAGCGCCCTGGTGGAAGTCGAATTCGGCTCCGCGATTGCTGACGAAATCGAAACCGAATTCCGCGGGCAATTGCGATATCTCAAAGACCCCGCATTCGAACCCGCAATCGAACTCTATTCGGATGACATCGACAAGGCCATCGGCCCTGCGCTGCTGGGCACGGCTCGCATTTCCGAGGGCCGCAAGGTCCATTGGGAAGCCGCGTTGTTGTTCGGACTGGATGAAGCCACCCCGGATCGTTCACTGAGACTGGGGCTGGAGTTCGAGTTCTGAACGAAGTGCAGGTTTGGCGCGCATGAGGATGTATCTGTTCGCCTGAGTGCTTCCGAGGTATCCGTCATTCCTGCAAAAGCGGGAAATCCACTCGTCGCCGCAATCTGGTGGGTTCCCGCTTTCGCGGGAACGACGGGAGAGATGCTGGACGGCATTCGGTGAGTTCGATTCGCGCTTCAGGCTTTGCTTTTGGAGTGTCTCAGTGCCGCGGAAGGCATCAATTTCTCCGTCATTGCGAGCCCGAAGGGCGCGGCAATCTATTGCTTGCGATGAGGCTTGAGGCAAGTCCGAGATTGCCGCGTCGCTTCGCAATGACGGAGATTCTGGTCCGTCGCGATGTCCATTGATTGCCGACTGGCCTCGATTCAGCGATTCAAGTTCATTTGCGAACACCTTGTTCGGTCAGTATGTTTTCTGTGGGAGCGGCTTCAGCCGCGATATCTCAGTTTCTCCGCGAGCACCCTATCGCGGCTGAAGCTCCCACAGAATGACCGCTTTTGGGGATTTGGCTGCAGGCCTTGAAAATCAGCCCCACCAGGTCCACTCAGCAAAAACCGCATCCTCAAGAACACCAGGCACCGCCGCCAGCCCGAACACATACTCGTCCGTCCGCCAGAGTTTGACGCGCCCATGCTCGGCGACAGGCTTCAGCGCATGGCGCTTGAGCGTGTCGGTGTGCGCAGGCAGAGTCTTCTGTTTCAAATAGGCCTCGGTGGCAACCCAATGATTCAGACGTTGTGCCGGCACCGTGGCAGTGTGGCCAAACAGGGGGATGAAGATCTCTTCGGGCAGATGACGGGTTGCGGATTCGACATCGACGCCGATCGCTTGTCTGGCGATGGCGGCAGCGACGAAGCCACCGCCGTGGCTGATGCTGAGGAAGGGGAACGTCGTTTCTCGTTCGGGCGTGGGCGGGAGGCTGGGTTGTTCGCGCAGTGGCCATTCTGCGGGCAGTCCGCCGAAACTTCTCGCGTAGCACCTTCTGACGAGCCAACGGCCAATCAGGAACTCCTCCCTGCGTCCGGGGTGGCGCAAGCCACGCAGTCGTTCCTGTTCGGTGGCACTGAGCCAGTTCATGCCGGTTGGCATGTCCCCGACGACATCACCGGTGCGCGCGAGCGCGAGGGCAAAGTCGTCGCGGAGCAGTTCGAGGATCACGAGGTTTCTTCGACAATGCGCAAACCCAGGCCAATCGCCTCGTAGATTCTCTGGCCGTCGACCCACAGGCTGGCTTCGGCCACGGCATAGACACCTTGCTCGTCCCGGCCGCGCTCGGTGATTTCCAGCGTGGTCTGTACGAGTTTGTGTTTCGGCAGTACCTGACCGCGGTATTTCCACCGGTGCGGCAAGCCCGTGGCGATGGTCTGGAATCGTGGTGCCTTGAAGCCTTCTGCCAAGCCCAACTCGATCATCGTGTACGCCAATGTGTGCACCATGGCCTCAAGGCCAAGCGAACCAGGCTGAACCGGATCCTGGAAGAAGTGAGCCTTGAAGAACCACTCGTCGGTGTTGATTTGCTTGTTTGCACGCGCGGCACCGAGTCCGGCTTTGCCGCCCTCGGGCCAGAATCCTTCAATGGCGTCGATCATACGCAACATTCCGGTCGCCTGTCGGGGCGCCAGCGCACCGATGACGGCGTCGTCGAGCACACGCGCCCGTTCGTCCGGACGCGACAGCGCCTCACGATGTTCGGCCTTGATCGGCAAACCGGCTTGCGCGGCCAGTGCGGCTTCGGGGAAAAAGCCGAACACGGTCTTGAGCTGATAGATCGGACGGTCGCCGATCCGGCAGGTCACTTCGAAGTTCTCGATGATCATGCCGCCGCTGGCCGAGACATCGGTCAGGCGCACTTCAGTCAACAGGGTGCCATCGCCGGGACGGATCTCGCCGAAGATCGTGCCGTCGCCATCGAGGTTCCGGAAGCCGAGTTCGATTTCCTGCGTCAGCGCCGAGCCGACATAACTCGACAGCCAGCCGCAGGGTTGCAGCGCCGCTTCGAGCAGCACCGCAAACGGCATGGTGTTGTTGCCGTTGGTGTCGAAGTACCAGTCGGCGTCGGGAATATCGTATTCGGCGACCACCCGCGCACCGGCTTTCATCACGCCGATCGGGCCGTCGATTTCGGCGATCCGGCTGATGAAGTGATACGGCGGGCTCGGCAGACGTGCAACGCGCTGTACGCCGTCGAATCGGCGATACATCGGGCCAAACGCTTCACTCGGTCGACCGTCGGCGCATGCCAGCAAAGCACGGCGGTCGAAACGGAAACCATCGACCGTTGCAACCGGACGGGTAAGTTCGATCACAGGAATGTCGGCCTCGCCGGACATCGGCCAATCCGGCACCAGTTGCAGACCCACGCGGCGTGCGTGGAAAGCCTTCAGACCATCCACCGTGCACAAGAGATCGGCGAACAGAGTCGGGATCGGTCCATCATGGCGTTCTTCCACGAACACTTCGGTCACGAGCAGTTTGGAAGTTGGCGTGACCTGCCCGCGGCATTGCAGCTGATACGGCAATTCCGGCACCGGCTGGAAACGCCAGCCATCGCGTTTCAGCGTGTAGCCCATCGCCGCGAGGTGGATGGCCATCGCGGCCAGGCAAGCCTCGAACATCAGCGTGCCGGGCATACACGGGTCGTTCTTGAAGTGACCATCGAAGAACCACTGCGTCGGATCGATGTCGAGTTCGGCGCGCAGATAACCGCGGCCCCATGGCCCGCCGTTCGCCGAAAGTTCGGTGACCCGATCGAACAACAACATGTTGCCGCCCGCGATCGTCGGCGTGCGTGAATGGGTTCGCGCAAAGCTGTAGTCGGAGCCAAAGCAGCGGACCAGATCGCCGTCGGCAAACGCCTGCAGTTCGGACTTGTCGAAGCTCGTTTTCAGCGACGGAACCAGTGGCGCATCCACGCGTGCATCGGCACGGATGTCCTGGGTTTCCGGTGTCCACAGACAACCAGCGGATTCGGCCAGTTCCTGGTCGGTGAAGAATCCGGCCTGGCCTTTGCGCACAGACAGTTGCGGACGATCGCCGTTGACGCAGTCGTAGTGGAAGAACATCAGGCGCACATCACCTTGGGCGGCATGGCCGTCCAGTTCGATCTGGAAGCGCAAGGTTTCGCCCTGTTTCGGCAGGTTGCCGTGATAGGTCAGCTCACACCCGAGCAAGCGATATACACGTTCGCTGCGGTTGAACGGGTCGATACCGAGCCAGGAGATCAGCATCAGGTCCGCCTGACCCGCTTCGATCATTACACCGGCTGGCATGTGGTTGTGGTGCAGATACCAAGGTTCGGAACCGACATCGGTTTCGGTCCAGATGGTGCCCCTGCCCATCGTCATCGGTTCGGCATCGAGTCCAACCACACGATCCGCCAACAGCAAAGGCGGCTTCGGCATGCGCACCTGGCGATGGAACGAATCCTGCCCGGCAAATGCCGGCCCGAAGATCCGCGAGATCGCCCCATCCGCGTGGACAAGCAGTTGTTCGCGGCTGAAGGTTGGGCCAATCGGTTCGCGTTGTGAGGTCAGTGACTTCGTGGCGACCGGGACGGGCTGAGGTTTTTCCAGCACGGGCTTCGGCGGCGCCACAACGTGTTTGATCACCGCCGGACGTGGTTGCGCTTTGGGCGATTCCATCGTTCGGGCGAAGGCAGGCCTGGCTTCGACAGTCGGCACCGTACTCGCGGTCTGCAACAGGCCACTCATCGCGTTCTGGCGCAAAGCCAGGAAACGCTGATGCGCTTCCGTCTGCAGCCGCAGGTAGTGCTGGTGCATCTGGCCCAGTGCTTCGATCTGGCTGGCGACCGCTGCGATCGCAGGTTGTGTCGCTAATGCGGCGGACATTACGGGCTGCGCAACCGATGCCGCCGCGGCAAGCGGTCTTGCCAGAGACGGCGTGCCATGCCCGGGGCGGGCGAGGGACGCAGGCATCGTGGCTTGTGTTGGC
>JBEIPT010000090.1:0-11009 GCA_040376895.1 Lysobacteraceae bacterium
GGAGCCGAAAGTACCACGCAGCAGTTGGCGCACATGGGTCACCAAGATCGGTCAGGCGGTCTCCGAATTTGCCAGCCACGCATGGGAACTGGCCACTTTCGTCGGCACCATCAACTCGTGCTTCTTCGCGATCGTGATGGGGCGCCGCAAGCTGCGCCTGACCTCCATCATCCACCACATGGAACGCACCGGCCTGGATGCCGTGCCGATCGTCGCCCTCCTTTGTTTTCTGGTCGGCGCGGTGGTCGCGTTTCTTTCCGCCACCGCGTTGCGGGATTTCGGCGCGTCGATACTGACCGTCGAAATTGTCGCAGTGAGTTTCCTGCGTGAATTCGGCGTATTGCTGTCGGCGATTCTCGTCGCCGGCCGCTCCGGCAGTGCATTCACGGCCGAAATCGGTTCGATGCGCAGCCGTGAAGAAATCGATGCCATCAAGGCCCTGGCACTGGACCCGATCGAGCTGTTGGTGATCCCGCGCCTGGTCGCACTGTTGTTCATGATGCCGGTGCTGGCGTTCATCGCGATGTTGTCCGGCATTCTGGGCGGCGCGCTGGTGGGCGCAACCGCACTCGATATTTCGCCGGTGATGTTTCTGGTGCGTATGCAGGAGAGCACCGAGCTGTACTACCTGTGGTTGGGCCTTCTGAAGGCACCCGTGTTCGCGTTCCTGATTGCTTCGATCGGTTGTCTCGAAGGACTCAAGGTGTCGGGCAGTGCCGAGTCGGTTGGACTTCACACCACTTCGTCTGTCGTGCAGTCGATTTTCCTGGTGATCGTTTGCGACGCGCTGTTCGCAGTGCTCTACATGCAACTGGACCTCTGAGCATGGCGACCGAACCCATTCAAACCGTCATCGAAGTCCGCGGCCTTGCAAACCGATTCGGCACGCAACAAGTGCACACCAACCTCGATCTGGATGTGATCCGAGGCGAAGTGCTGGCGGTCATCGGTGGCTCCGGCGCAGGCAAGTCGGTGTTGTTGCGGTCGATCATCGGATTGCAGGAGCCAACCGCCGGGGAAGTGCGGGTGTTCGGCACCGACTTGCGCCACAGCACTCCGGCCGTCCGAGCCGCGATCGAACGTCGCTGGGGAGTGATGTTTCAGGACGGCGCGCTGTTTTCGTCGCTCACGGTGCTTGAGAACATCCTGGTGCCGATGATCGAACACCAGCCCCTGCCGCCAGATCTGATGGACGAGATTGCGCGCCTGAAAATCGCGCTCGTCGGCTTGCCACCGGACGCCGCCCATAAATTGCCGTCGCAGTTGTCGGGCGGCATGCGCAAACGTGCCGGCATCGCCCGCGCCCTGGCACTGGACCCGGAGATCCTGTTTCTCGATGAACCCACCTCCGGCCTTGATCCGCTTGGTGCGGCGGCATTCGACGAACTGGTCGTCACGCTCAAACACAGTCTGGACTTGACGGTGTTCCTGGTCACACATGATCTCGATTCGATCTTCACTTGCTGCGATCGCGTGGCGGTACTGGCCGACCGCCACATCGTCGCTACCGATACCCCATTGAACATCGCCACACACGACCATCCCTGGATTCAACAATGCTTCCGCGGCCCTCGCGGGAGAAACGCCGAACAGGCCCGCCAGCGGGCCAGGCAAGGAGCCTGACATGGAAACCCACGCCCGCTATTTCCTCATTGGGGTGTTCTCGCTGATCGTCACGGTCGCGCTGATCGGCTTCACGCTTTGGCTCGGCAAGTTGCAACTCGACCGCGAATACCGCGAGTACGACGTGCGCTTCCACGAATCGGTGACCGGCCTTTCCGTCGGCGGCCTCGTCCAATACCACGGCATCCAGGTCGGCGAAGTGCGCAAACTCTCGTTGGATGCCAATGATCCCCGGCAGGTGCGCGTGCGGATCCGGGTCGATGCCGACACTCCGGTCAAGACCGACACCCGTGCGCAACTCAGCTACACAGGTCTGACCGGTGTTGCGGTCGTCGAAATGTTCGGCGGCACCCCGGAAGCGAAACTGCTGCATGATGTCGATCCCAATCCGATCCCCGAGATCGACACGATTCCGTCGACGCTGAGCCAACTGATGAGCGGCGGCAGTGGCGCCATGCTGAGCGCCCAGGAAGTGATGGCACGAATCGCCGAAGTGCTGAACGACAAGAACATCGAACGTGTCTCGGCGACACTCAACAATCTTGCGGAAGTGAGCGGTGAATTGCGCGCCGATTATCCGGAGGTGCGCAATGCGCTGGCAGATCTGCGGGTACTCGAGCAGAAACTGGTGCTCACGGCGGAACGCAGTGAACAGCTGCTTGCCAGTCTGCAGGCCAGCATCGACGAAAAGGGTCCGGATGGCCAGACTCTGGTTTCGAACCTTCGCGGCGCCGTTGTAGAAATCCGCGATGCCGCAGGCGCATTGCGCAAGTTCTCGGTGACCGGAGACCGCACGTTGACCGGGCTTGATGGGCAGGCGCGCGGCGAACTCAACGACACGCTGCAAGCCCTGCGCGAGACCAGCGAAAACCTTGCACGGATTACCCGCCAGTTCGAACAGGCACCCGCCGATTACCTGCTGCGCGGCGAGACCCTGCCCGCCTACAACCCAAACAAACGAGAGAAACCATGATGACGCTTCCGCTTCGTGCCATCGGCCTGATGGTGCTCATCGCGATTCTGTCGGCTTGCGGATTGTTGGCCAAACCCGATCCCGTCACGACCATCATGCTGCCGATTGCCGACTTGTCGGATGCACCGGCCTGGCCGTCGAACCTGACACCTGGCCGCGTGACACCGGCGGCGGCGTTGAATACCAGCACCGTACTCGCCACCTCCGGCGCGCTGCTGATGCAATACGAGGGCCTGCGTTGGGCGGCACCTCCCGCTCAATTGCTGCAGGAACAACTCGGGCGCTTGGCGTCAGGGGCCGAACCGTCTGCAGCCGCAGCCAGCCTTCGAATCGTGCTGAGCAACGTGGAATGGCGAACCGATGCCGATGAAGCCCTGTGGCGCGCTCATGGAATCGTGGCCTGCACGGGTGGCGAATCGTTCAACACCGGCGAGTTCACCAGGAACAGTTCCGCGAGCAGTCATGACCCGAAAGCGGTGTCGATGGCGTTCCAATTGGCGGGTCGGGATCTGGTCGCGTCCTTGATCGCCGAGGCGAGCAAGGTTGCGGCGCGGTGTGGCCAACCCCAGGTCTGAATGGCAAAAAAGCGGAACTGTGGGAGCAGCTTCAGCCGCGATGCGGCAGACCCGCAGCAATCGCGGCTGAAGCCGCTCCCACAGGTTTTTTTCTTCGCCAGTTCCTTGGCCAGGTCCTTGGCCAGGTCCTCAGACGCGCCCGGAGAACTCGCCGGTTTCGGTATTCACCCAAACCTTTTCACCATTGACGATGTACTCGGGCACCTGCACTTCGATGCCGGTGTTGAGCTTGGCGGTCTTGGAACGTTTGGTCGCCGATGAGCCCTTGAGTTCCGGCGGTGTGTCGATCACCTCCAGAATCACCGACTGCGGCATCTGGATGCCGATCGGGTTTCCGTCGATCAGCAACACTTGCGCTCCTTCGAGGCTCTCCGTGATGTAGCCGGCCGATTCACCGACTACGCCCGGGTCCAGATGGAACGGGGTGTAGTCCTCGGTATCGAGGAACACGAATGCCTCGCCGTCCATGTACGAAAAGGTGACCGGGCGGCGCGACAGATCGACTTCGTCGAGCAGGTCGTCGGAGCGCAGCGCCAAGTCGAGTTTGATGTTGCTCGGCACTTGATACAGCGCGAAGTGATATGTGGTGTTGCCGCCGCGG
Source organism: Lysobacteraceae bacterium (assembly GCA_040376895.1). GTDB lineage: Bacteria > Pseudomonadota > Gammaproteobacteria > Xanthomonadales > Ahniellaceae > Ahniella. The sequence goes on from JBEIPT010000090.1 coordinate 3,773, forward strand.
CCCTGTGGAGAGCTCTTTTCCACGTGGGCAACACGCCAGGTCTGGTTGTTGTGGCGGACGACGAACCCGCGCTTGATTTCGGATGCTTTGGTGGCCATGGTGATTACTTGGGTTGGAGGCGGATGGCGCCATCGACACGGATGGTGCCGCCATTGAGATAACGATTCTGCAGGATGAACGCGACCGTGGCCGCAAATTCTTCAGGCTTGCCGAGGCGCGACGGATAGGGCACTTGTGCACACAAGGAGTCATACACGGCTGGCGGCATGCCATCGACCATCGGCGTATGGAACACACCTGGTGCGACGGTCATCACGCGAACACCGACTCGCGCAAACTCGCGCGCCATCGGCAGAGTCATGGCCACCACACCACCCTTTGAAGCGGAATAGGCGGCCTGCCCGATCTGGCCTTCAAACGCCGCAATCGACGCCGTATTGACAATGACCCCGCGTTCGCCATCTTCGCCCGGCGCATTCGCCTGCATCAGGCTCGCCGCGGTTTTGCCGATATTGAAACTGCCGATGAGGTTCACGCGCACCGTCGTCTCGAACTGCGACAGGGGCATCGGACCGTCCTTTCCGAGCACTCGCCCGGCACCGAGGATTCCGGCGCAATTGATGGCCGCGTTCAGGCCACCCATCGTGGCTTGGGCACGCTGCATCGCTTCCAGGACACCGGCCTCGTTGCTGACGTCGACCTGGGCAAAACCGGCGTTGGCGCCAAGCGCCGCCGCGGCAGCCGCGCCTTTTTCGGCGTTGACGTCAAACAGCGTGACGTGGGCGCCGGCAGCGATCAGATGGCTGGCCACGGCGTGGCCGAGACCGGAGGCGCCGCCGGTGATCACCGCGCGCACGTTTTGCAGTTCCATGGGTATCTCCAAACTCAGGACAATTCCCTATTGTAGCCGGGACCGGCCAGAGTCGAATCCATGCCGCCGAGCACATCGACTGCACGCGCCTGCCTGCTACATTCCGGGGCTCGCCGGAGGTGAACCGTGTTGCGTCGATGGTTATCCACAATTTGTGCAGTCCTCACGCTGTCAGGTGCCGGTCTCGTGTCGGCCGGAACGGTCGAGCGGCGTGTCGAGGTACTTGCTTCCACAAGATTTGCCGACACCGTCGGCACCCTTCAGTTCGAGGGCGGCGGATCCATACAGCTGGACCTGACTCGCGTCGAAGTCGTCGATTTGCGCCACCCGGCGCGACCGCCTCGGCGAAGTCTGAAGCTGGCGCCTGCCGGCAGTGGCCTGGTCATCGACCTGCGGCGTGACGATCAGGGCGCTTTGCGCTTCGGACGTGTGTTCATCGCTCCCGATCGTGCGCGAGCCCAGGCATTCATGGAACGCGAATGGCCGCGCACGGAGGCAAGCCGATGAGCCGCCCAACGATGAAGCGGTTGCTGCCCTGGACCCTGCTCGGCACTCTGCCGTTGTGGCAAACCGGCAAGAGTGAAGCGGCCGGACGGTATTACCTGAATGGGCGAGGCACACGTGCCAAGGTGCTGCTGACCGTCAACAACCTGCTCGACGAAGGCCCGGGCTCCTTGCGCGACGCCATTGCACAGGCGAATGCCAGCCCCGGTCTTGATGAAATCCGGTTTGATGTCAAGGGACTGCTCCCGGTGGGAATGCCGCTGGCGATCACCGACGATTTGCACATTGTCGGCCCAGGCTCGGGCCTGCTCGAACTCGAAGGCGGGAACTTCGATCGCGTGTTCGACGTGTTCGATCCCGAGGCCCTGGTGTTCGGCGGAGAACCGGAAGTATTCGAGGCCCGAATCAGCGGCCTGACCATCAGCAACGGCCAGGCTCCGTTCTACGACTACAACGATACGCGCTACTTCTACGACGCTGGTGGCTTGCTGGCTCTGGAAGTGGACCTTACGCTCGAAGACGTGACCTTCCGCAACAACTATGGCGCCGTCGGCGGCGCTGTCTATTTTCGCTCGGATCTGGTCGGCGATCTGCCTCAGCCGCCCACACTGACGCTGCGCGACTGCGTATTCGAGGACAACGTCGCCATTGCCGGTGGCGGCGGCGTGATGGTCGCCGACACGGGGCGTCCCGGCGTGGTCGAGCGCAGCCGATTCAGCGGCAACCTGTCGCTGGTCGGCATGCCGGACAACACGCGGCAACGTCGTCGGGGCAAACCCGAAGATTTGCTGACTGCACGCGCCGTCCTGCAACCATCTGGCCTGATTGGCTTGCTGCCCGGTGGCGGCGGATTTTCCAATGGCGATCTCGATCACGAGATCGCCATCATCGACTCGAGTTTCAACGACAACGCCGGTTACCTGGGCGGTGCAATCCGATCGAGTGTCGCCGATGGCGGCGGGCTGCGGATCGAACGCAGCACGATGTCGGACAACGTTGCCGCGATCGGCGGAGCCATGGGTTCGTTCTATCTCGCTGAAACCAGCCAGATGCACGTGTTCAACAGCACAGTTTCCGGCAACGCGGCACAATTGGGATCGGGCTTCGGCGCGATCTTCATTTACCCGGGCAGCAACGAACGCAAGCTCATCTTCGATCACGTGACGATGGTCGACAATCGCGCCTATCAGCAACCTGGCGCGGTGTTCCTGTTTGACGCGAGCCTTGATGTCAGCACACCAACCGTGCTGTTCGACAATACCGTCATCGGTAGCAACCTTTATGTTCCAGGCGGCACGCGGGGCATCGAACCGGCCACGTCGGATCTCAATCTGGGCGCCGATGTGGCGGTCGAAGCCAGGTACTCGGCATTTGAATCATTGGGCACCGCCGATCTCATTGATGCGGGCAGCGGCAACCTGTTCGGCGCCGTCGGAAAGTTTTCGCCACTGGTGCAAAACGACGGTTTGACGGCAGTCCACCTCCCTCTGGCGGGCAGTCCGCTGATCAATGCCGCCGACCCACTTTCCGTTCGTTTTTCAGTGGACCAACGTGGTCTGTTTCGATTCGCGAACGGCCGCAGCGACATTGGCGCAGTCGAAGCCGACGCTCTGAACGGCACACCCGATCTGGACTCGGATCCGGTCGCCGATACATCAATCCGGCTGCGCGCGCTGGAAGGTGAGCGTTCCGAACGCTCGATGCGCATCAGCAACTATGGTGGTGCGCCGCTGGAACTCGAAGTGCCCGCGCTGTCGGCACCATTCTCTGCCGATGCGGCTGGCCCGTATGTGTTGCTGCCGGGTGAAAGCCTGCAGTTCACCCTGACGTGTGCGCCACTCAGCAATGGCGTGTTCACCACCGATTGGGTGTTCGGAAACAACGATGCCGACGAGAATCCGGCATCGTTTGCGCTGGAATGTGGTGCGGTCGGGTCAGCGTTGCCGATCCCGCTGCTTTCAGATCGGCCTTGGCAAGTGTTGGCAGCCGTGCTGCTGGCGCTCGCCGGGCTGCGGTTCGGTGCATTCCGCCGTCAACTGGAGCGACCTGACTGACCATGGGCAACCAGGGGCTCCCCGAAATTCCGGGTTATCGACTGGAGGGCAAGATCGGCGAAGGTGGCATGGCGGAAGTGTTTCGTGCCACGCAGTTGTCGCTCGATCGTCCGGTGGCAATCAAGGTGGTGCACTTTGGCGGGCCACAACGCGACAAGCTCGCGACGCGGTTCGAGAACGAAGCGCGCACGATCGCGAGGCTCGAGCATCCGGGTATCGTCGGCATATTCGAGGTAGGTCGCGTCGGTGACGATGCGATGTTCTACGCAATGCCGCTGATGCCACATGGCGATTTGAGCGCACGGATCGGCCAACTGTCCGAAACCGAGATCGCCGATGTGCTGGTGGCAATGTGCGGGGCTCTGGATTTTGCGCACGCGCAGGGCGTGGTCCATCGCGACATCAAACCCGCCAATGTGCTGTTCGATCGCGAACAGAAACCACGCCTGGCCGACTTTGGCATTTCGCGGTCTCAGGACACGCAGGGTGTGACGAACGAAGGGGATGCGCTGGGCTCGGTGTCGTACATGAGCCCGGAACAGAGTCGCGGCCAGCAGGTTGATTCCCGCTCCGACATTTACAGCCTCGGCGTGCTTGCGTTCGAATTGTTGACCGGCGATGTGCCGTTCCGCGAGGCCGATGCGATTGCCACGGCTCTGGCACACAACTCCGCACCCATTCCGAGGCTACCCAAGGCGCGCGCACATTGGCAGCGATTGATCGACAAGGCGCTCGCCAAATTGCCTGCCGATCGGCCAGCGAATGGCGCTGCATTTGCCTTGATCGTCCGGGACTGCCTGACTAACTCCGGACCGATTCATCCGGCTCAGGTGATGATCCGGCATGGTCGTCGGCAATGGCTTCCATTGGCGGGTTTGGCAATGCTCGCCGCACTTGGCTTCTACGCCCAATCACAGTGGCGCCTGCCGGGCTTCGGTGATCCCGCGCCCGCCAAGATCGCCGCTGCCGAACTGGATCCTGAATTCATCGCAGCGCTGGCGAAACAGCACTGGTTCGAGCCGGAAGCCGGATCGGCTTCGGCATGGCTGGCACGCGCATTGGGACAAGAGCGTTCCGCTGCTCATATGCGCGCCGCGCAGGAATTTGTTGATCAGGTGAGTGCAAGTGGTCTCGACGCCATCCGCCAGGATCGTGACACCGCAGGTGTTGCCGTGCTGGATCGACTGCAGGCCTATCTGGCATTACATCAACTTGGCGACCTGCCGGCCAGCAAGCGATTCAACGGTTCACTCGCCAGCCTGTTGACCGAGCGACTGGAAGATGCCGAACGGACGCGCAACGGTGATCGCCTGGATGAGCTGCTGCCCTTGCTGGCCCGAACGCCGCTTGCATCGCGCGCTGCCGAATTGCAGAGCCGATGGCACTCGGGGGTCATTCTGAAAGATGGTGATCAGGACTTTGCGCTGGTGCGGTGGGACAACCAATGGGTCGCCCTCGGCATCAAGGAAATCACGAAGGCGCAATATCGCGCGTTCGCAAATGAAACCCGCCGCGCACCTTCAGAATGTCGCCGTCCCGGTGTGGGCGGTCTGTTTCGTTCTCCCGACTGGCAGGACCCAGGATTCACCCAGGCCGATGACCACCCGGTCGTGTGTGTGACCCGCAGCGATGCCGAAGCTTTTGCCCTTTGGGCAAGCGCCAGGACCGGCCAGCGTTATGGCCTGCCGGAATCGTCGCAATGGCACGCCGCCGCAAAACGTGCGGTCGAGCGGGCCGCGCCATGCAGTTTGGGAAATGTCTGGGACCGTTTCGACGACCGGGCACTCAGCCTGAAGGATCGCCACGAGTGCCGGGACGGCTTCGAGGACACTGCCCCTGCAGGCCAATTCCGCGCCAGTGCCGACAATCTGTTCGATCTGATCGGCAACGTCTCCGAGTGGACACGTGACAGTGTTCTGGGAAGCTCATATCGAAGTGGCGCCCGGACTGATCTGGTCGGTGAGCGGATCGATCTGGAAGCCGATGAGGCCAGAACCGATGTCGGTTTCCGCTTGATGCGCGTTGTTCCTTAAGGAGCCCGATCCTTTCCCTTCTCCCGTTCACGGGAGGTGACCGAAGGCCGGAAGGGAACGATTGGCCCCGATATCGGTTCTTCGCCGGATTCTTGCGCTTGGGACAATCAGCGAAACTCGAACAGCTCGAACCGCAACTGTGCGCGCGGAACGCCCAGTGTTGTCATCTCGTCGCGCACTCGTTGCAACAATCCTCTGGGTCCGCAGAATTGTATTTCGACATTTCCCTTGCCGTTTTCGCCGACGATGGCGGCCAGTCTTTGTCTGAAATTGCCCCCATCGTCAATACCGGTCAATGGAATCAGTTCAATACCTCGCCGGTCAGCAAGCACACGTACCTCGTCAATATCCGGAAACTCGCGTCCCGGCGTATTGAAGAGGAACAGACTGACACGTCCGAGATTGGTCGCTGACTCGTCTTTCAGCCAAGCCAGGAACGGTGATATGCCGACACCGCCTGCGATCCAGATTTCACGTTTGCCGCTGGTTGGCCGACGGAAACGACCGAACGGCGCGTAGACTTCGGCGCGCATCCCGGATCTTGCTGTCGCAACCAGACGCTCGGTGTAGTCGCCCACTGCACGGATCAAGAACTCCACGGACTGATCCTGTCCGCCTGCACTGGCGATCGTGAAGGGATGTGGTTCACGAAGGCCAGGCTCATGAATGGAGAGAAAAGCGAACTGTCCTGCCGTGAATGGAACCCCCCGTTTCACGGGCCGCATGACCAATCGGATGGCGGACGGACCTGCATCAACTTGTTCGACACAATACTCGGCATGCCCGGACATGTAGGGATACAACAGCAGCTTGTAGAACGCCGCGACCACACCGAGTGTCGCCATAGAGGCCACCCAGATGCCGCCCGGCGACGTCAGCGTGACGGGTGATTTGAAGCTGAGCCAATGCAGGATCACGATCAGAAACAGGGGACCGGATAGTTTGTGCCACCAACGCCATTGCGCGTAGGGAATTTTCCGGTTCAGTGCCAGCATCACGATCAGCATCAACGCCAGCAAACTCAACTGACGAACCAGCCGCGTGAAAAACGGCGACAGGTCGAGAATGACCGATGTATCCCAGCCCTCCATGCCGGCCTTGAATGCGAAGTGCACACTTGCGAACACCAGCGCCCAGACGCCCAGCCATTTGTGGGCCTCATAGACCCGATCGAGCCCACCGAACAAACTCTCGATCCAAACCCATCGTGCACTGAGCGTGGCAGAACCGGCCATCAGGACCAAGGCTGCCAATCCGGCACCGAGACTGAGCGCTGCAGTGGACAGCCAGGTTCCGGATGGAATCGCCGCCAGTGCAAAACCATAACTCGGCAAGGCGAGTGCGCTGACCAGCAAAGTGTTGTTGATGCGCATGGGCGCAGGTCCTTCGCGAAGGCGTCAAAAGAAATGGCCGCCGGGCCAGACCCGACGAGAGAAGCGCCGCCTGATTCCGATCAATGCGGCGTGATCGCCACCTTCAGCACGCCATCGCGCTGATTGGCGAACAAGTCGTAGGCCGCAACGATGTCGTCCAGCACAAAGTGATGGGTGACCAAAGCACCAAAATCGGCGCGCCCCGAAGCGACGATGTTCATGAGTCGACGCATGCGCTCCTTTCCGCCCGGGCACAATGCGGTGTTGATTCGGTGATCACCCAACCCTGCGGCGAAGACAGCCAATGGAATGGTGAGGTCACTCGAATAGACGCCGAGGCTGGACAAGGTGCCGCCTGGCTTCAGCACGCGTAGCGCCGATTCAAATGTGCCTTGGGTACCC
>JBEIPT010000278.1:0-5204 GCA_040376895.1 Lysobacteraceae bacterium
CGCGGCTGAAGCCGCTCCCACAGGATTGGCCTCATGGCAATTCGCGGCTCTTTGAATGTTGCAGGAATTGATTGCTGAAGCGAACGTTCCACGGAGTGTCGTCAAGGCCCGAACGAAGAATGCCGTTTTTTGGACATACAAAAAGCTCGCAATGACGGTGAATCTGGGGTCTGATGTACCGCTCGCCGCGTTCGCAGAAGCAGCGCTCAAACCGGCCCTTCGGTTTGCGACAGGAACAGGTATGCCGCGAGTTCCTTGCCCTGATCATGGCCGGCCAGCCAGTTGCGGATTTCGCGCGCTCGTTCGTAATCGGCGCCGAGCTGCGTTTTCCAGCGTTCCTCCGCGCGTCGACGGGCATCTTCCTTGCGCAATCGGTTCTGCCAGCCCGGCTCGAACACGCGGGTCAACAATCCGGACCGTGCGAGATGCTCCACCAGCATCCACTCGCCACGATCCAGCCACACCGCATCACATGCTGCGCACAGATCCACCTGATGGCGCGAGTCGGAACTGAAGCGGAACTTGGTCATGAATCCGCGGCAGGAAGGGCAGCGCATGATCGCCTGCGACTCCGAAGCCTGTTCCGCGGTGTCGGCACGATCGGGAGACTCGTCAACCTTCGCGCCCATCAAGCTCGACCGCCAGGTCCGGTAGTTCTGCAGGAGCAGGAATGACCCTTTGCAGCTGCTGCAGGTATGCGCCGGCAAACCCGACTGCAGCGGTGATTCAACGAGTTCCGAATCCTGGCAACTGGGGCAATTCGACAACATGGCGATTCTCCTGAAAGGTGCTGCCGGTCGTGGATCGAAAGATATCCTGCGGCGCTGACGCGTGCACCGACTGGCGCCATTGCGGCATACAGTCATCGCCGTCTCGGGATCTGAGAACGGTGTCTGCAATCCTGGTTTCACTGAGGAACGCCCCATGACCCCGAATCGCACATTGAACCGCCCGAACCGTCGTACTCCTGCAGGCCTCGATTGCCCGTATTGCATCTGGTTGCTGATCGGTATCGGCTTGATGCTGGCCTGGCCCGGCCTGTTTGCTGCGCAGTCACTCCTTGGGCCGGTATGGCTCTGGCTGATTGCGCTGCCGGTGGGCTCGGCACTGTTGAAACGCGGGCTTCAACTCTGGCTGCGTGGGGTGTCGCCAGCCGCGGGTTTCGCGAAATCGGCGATTCGCCATAGATAGAGGCTTGCCAGGGTTCGCTGCGGCGACCAGGCCGCGCCGAGTTCCTGGAGGGCTTTCGGTTTCGGTGGTTCGTCGAGCTCCAGCAGAATCTGTGCGCCCTTGCGGACACCCAAGTCGTCGATCGGCAGCACGTCGGGTCGGCCGAGGCGGAAAATCAGCATCATCTCGACCGTCCAGCGACCGATTCCGCGGACTTGCACCAGACGTTCGACCAATTCGTCGTCGCTGAGTCAGCGGAGTTCCCGAACCGCCGGCACGATGCCGTCGCGGGCCTTGGCCGCGAGGTCCTTCAAGGCCAAAGCCTTGTTTCCGGAAACACCACAGGCCCGCAGGTCCGCCTCCGGGGCAAGCGCAAGATTGTCGGCCGTCATGCGGCCGCGCGCGTCCTGACACAGCCGGTCGCGTACGCGCCCGACAATGGTTGCCGCCGCCTTGCCGCTCAACTGCTGGTAAAGAATCGCGCTGGCCAATGCGTCGACCGGATCGAATGGGCGATGCCAGTTCACGTCGAGTTCGATCCGTCGCATCCATGGCGTGAACCGGCGCTCGGCTTTTTTCAGTGCGCGCTGCGCATGGGCCAAATCGAATCCACGGGCGTGGGCAATCCGGGGCATGTCACGGTTCCTCAGGCAAAAGCGGGGCGGGTGTCCGGGCCGCCGAGCAGGCGGCCGGGTAACGGCGGTTCACTCGGCAAGAGGTGGGTGCGAAGCAGTGACGCGGCCTCCGGCCATTGCGGCGAGGCTACGGCCACCCGCACGAGCCCGAGGATCAAACCGAACGATCCGCTCAGCTCGTCACCGAAGACTTCGGCGAGGATGCCCTGGTCGCGCAACCAATCGCGGACCAGGCAGGCATCAACCACTGACTCCGCTTCGTAGATCGCGCGCATGGGATTCCGTTGAAGTGTTGCCCGACTGTATTCACAAGCCAGCATGACGTCCATGTGATGTGGTTGTTGCAAGAATGAAACAAAACGATTCACAGCACGTCCAAGGGATGCGGGACGCAAGTTTCTGTTGAACTGAAATGAGCGCTGGCGCACACTCTCGCCTTAGCTCGAGTCGGGGAGACGACGTATGCGCATGAACTTTGGGGTTTGGACGCTGATTCTGCTTTTGATCAGCATGGGCGCTTCAGCGCAAGATTACCGTTACGACGTCTACCTGGACTCCGACGCCAACTCCGGCACCGGATGCAACGTTGTCACTCCCTCGGGAACCGTCAGCGGTGTCGAAGCGCGGGTCCGCGCCGACCTCACCAACGTCACTGTCAGCAGTAGCACACTGGCGCTCTGCCAGGCCGGCAGCTTCCCGGCCGGTAGCCCTTTGCCGGCCCCATACGCCGCAGGCCTTAACAACGGCACTGCCGGTTCCGACGTCATCGAAATGGCGACGCCCGCCACGCTGGCGCCCGCTGGCAGCAACGTTCCCGCCTACGTCGTCGGCTGGAACGGCGCCAATACCGCGTCCGATCTCCTCGCAACCACGACCGGCCAAATCGGTGCCCCGCCCATCCTGATCGGCTTCCCGGTCGTCAACATTCCCACGCTCGGCCTCTTGGGCCTGGGCCTGATGGTTCTTGTGCTCGCCGTGTTCGGATTCAGGCGCATCCGCGCTGCCACACGCGCCAGTCTGGCCGCGATTGGTCTGATGATGATGGCGGGTGCGGTTTGGGCTGCCGCCTTTGTTGCGGATGGCCAGGTCGGTGACTGGGCCGGTGTGGCCCCGCTGGCCACCGACCCCGCAGCCGATGGCAGCACGGCTGACACCGGGATCGACGTGCGTGCGTTCTACGCCGCCTTCGAAAACGGCAACATGTTCCTGCGCATCGATGTCACCGACATCGAAAACCAGCCGCCAGTCGCGAACCCCGTCGCGCTGACGCTGCTTGAAGACGCGGCACCGTCCACCATCACGCTGAGCGCCAATGATCTCGATGGCGATCCGCTGACCTTCGCCGTGCAAACCGCGCCCACGCGCGGCACCGTCGGCGCGGTGACACCGATCAACGTGACGTCCGCCTCGGTCGTCTACACCCTGACGCCGAACGCCAATGGCGCAGACAGCTTTACGTATGTCGCGAACGACGGCTTCGTGAACTCGACACCCGCCACCGTCAGCATCACGATCACGCCGGTTAATGACGCACCGATCTTCACGCCGCAGAATCCGCCGGCGGTGAATGAAGATGCCGGCGCCCAGACGGCCACGATTGCCAGCGGCCTGTCCGCCGGCCCGGCCGATGAAAGTGGCCAGACGATTGCCTTCACGATCACGGGCAACACCAACGCGGCTTTGTTCGCTGGGGTGCCCACGATCAGTCCGGCCGGTGTGCTCAGTTACACGCCGGCTGCGAACGCCAACGGCACCGCGCAGATCACGTTCACCGCCCAGGACAACGGTGGCGTTGCCAACGGCGGCGTCGATACGGCAGCACCGCAGACCATCACGGTCACGGTGAACTCGGTCAATGACGTGCCCATGTTCACTGCCGGTGCGAACCAGACTGTGCTCGAAGACGCCGCGGCGGTCACGGTCAACGGTTGGGCCACTGGCATCTCGCCGGGTCCGGCCGACGAAGCCGCTCAGGTGCTCACGTTTGCCATCACCGCAAACACGAATGCCGCCTTGTTCATTGTCGCCCCGGCAGTGGATGCCACCACCGGCAATCTGACGTTCACGCCTCGCGCCAATGCGAACGGCTCGGCCACGATCAGCCTGCGGTTGAGCGACAACGGAGGTACCGCCAACGGTGGCGTCGACACCTCCGCTGCACAGACCTTCACGGTCACCGTTACGGCCGTCAATGACGAGCCGAGCTTCGAAAACTCCGGAAACGTAACGGTGCTGAAGGACACGGGTGCCAATACGATTCCGAATTGGGCCTTCGGGATCATCGCCGGCCCTCCCGACGAGGCCAGCCAGACACTCAGCTTTACGGTCACCAGCAACACCAATCCAACGTTCTTCGCGGTGGCTCCGGCCATATCGCCGACCGGCACGCTGACGTTTACGACGGCACCGAATGCCAATGGCACTGCCACGATCGTCATCGAACTTGTGGACAATGGCGGCACGGCCAATGGTGGTGACGACACATCGATCTCGACGTTCTTCGCCATCAATCTGACGGCAGTAAACGACGCCCCGACCTTCACGGCGGGTGCCAACCAGACCGTCCTGGAAGATGCCGGTGCGCAGACGGTTGCGGCCTGGGCCACGGCCATCAGTGCCGGTCCGCCGGATGAAGCGGGTCAGGTGCTCACGTTCAACGTGACGGACAATACCAATCCGGGGCTGTTCTCGGCCGCTCCTGCCGTCAATGCGACGACTGGCAACCTCACCTACACACCTGCCGCGAATGTTAATGGTTCGGCATCGATCACGTTGACGCTCAGCGACAACGGTGGCACCGCGAATGGCGGCGTCGACACCAGTGCGCCGGTCACGTTCACGATCAACGTCACTGCGGTGAACGATGTACCCGTGTTCACCGCTGGCGCCAATCAGACCGTGAGCGAAGATGCCGGCGCGCAGACCGTCACGTCATGGGCGACGGGCATCAGCGCCGGTCCGGCCGACGAATTCGCGCAGATCTTGGTCTTTACGGTCACGAACAACACCAACCCGACGTTGTTTGCCGTGCAGCCGCAGGTCAGCCCGACCGGTGAATTGACCTACACGCCGGCAGCCAACGTGTCGGGTGCCGCAACGATTTCAGTGAACCTGCAGGACACCGGTGGCACGGCGAATGGCGGTGTCGATACCGCTGCCGCGCAGAACTTCACGATCACCGTGAACTCGGTGAATGACGCACCGGCCTTTGTCGCTGGTGCGAACCAGACCGTGCTCGAGGACGCAGGTGCTCAAATCGTGCCCGCTTGGGCGACCGGCATCAATCCGGGTCCGCTGGACGAAGCTGGCCAGACCGTCGCGTTCAACATCACCGGGAACACCAACGCAGCGCTGTTCACCACCGCACCTGCGGTCAGCCCATTGGGTCAGTTGACCTAC